>NZ_JCBDGK010000049.1:0-55349 GCF_059834005.1 Vibrio sp. R12-SW3-ISO1 | reverse complement strand
CGAATGCCTAGGGCATTGAGAGTTGCAACTGATAGGTGTGGGCTTATTAGAAGTAAACCGTCATCTGAAAAGGAAATGAGCCCTTTATCAAACAACTTGTCGACGTTGGGGGTGAAAGGGAAGCCGTTGTAGCCATCGATCTTTTCATCATCATCACTTAATACCCAAGAAACAATATGAGAAGCTATCAGTAGCTCAGGCAGTGCGACTTTCGTAACGGGACAAGTATTGTCCCATATCTCGAGCACTTCATCTCTAAATGCTCCTTTCCCAATACGTGCGTTGGATCGAGCGCTACGAACACCGCCTTTGGTTGCTTTGCGCTTTCTACGTGCTGTGTTGCTTGAAGACTTAGAGGGTTGCATGAGGAGACACAAGTTATCGTCTTCAATGCTCGACAGTACAATGCTCGCGACACTCTCAGGTATAGCAACCATATAATTTTGTGTCGCATTTCCATCCACTGTGAAAAGCTTTGGGTCACATTGATTATTAAAACGTTCGATGATGTGATGTTTGAACTCATCGGTTGAAACGGGTCGATTTAATACAATGAGGTTGACGTCGATTGCAAATTCACAGGGTTGCGCAACCTTACTCAAGTGAAGTTAATTTTCGCTAAGCTCGCCAAGTTGCTCATGGACTGACTCAATAGCCCTCAGCCTTTCAATGATAGATTCATTTGCTGATAGTACCTGGTTGATCATGAGGTTTAGGGTGCTCATTACACTACTGTAGGAATCAAAGCTTGATGTGCTGTACACGTTACACTCAATTTTCCACTTTACCCGCTTTTCGAGTGCGGCAGCAGTAGGGTCAGCGATTAACAGCGTTGAGGCTCCACATTTATTCGCTAGATCGATGATATCACTAAGAATACGGGTTCTTCTTCGAAAGCCAAATACGATCAATAAATCTTCACTACTGAGATCAAATAGCTCTTCAGCAATGGTTTGATGGGAGCTAGGGTGAATCGTAACGCCATCTCTAAGAAGAGATAGTTGCCGTTGAAAATACTCAGCGAAAAAGTGGTTGTTTCTATACCCCACCAACATTATACGTTTATGGTTAACAATCGCGTTTACTATCGAGCGCAGGGTTGCCCCTTCAATACCTTCTAAAGAACGCTGTATGTTGGTCTGTTCCCGGTTTATATGATCAGAGATAACCTGGCTAGTACTGGAGTTGCTTTTGGCCGGTGGGGTATTGGTCTGGTAAAGAGGAGTGCCCCACTTTTTGGCTTCCCTGGCCTGCCGTTTTGCATCATTAAAGTCTTTATAGCCTAGTCGGCTGAAGAAACGAGATGCAGCCGCTCTTGATGTTTCAGCCAGTTCACACAGCTCTGTTGCAGAATAGTCGGTAATGTGTCCAGGGAAAGTTAGGAGAAAATCGGCAAGTAGCTTTTCTGAAGGCGGCATACTTTCATAATGCTCGCGAATTCTGGCATCAAGTAGGTTCTGCTCGTTTATCTTGTTCATGATATCCCCTGTCATATAGAAAATAAATTTTCAGGATGTATGTTATATGAAAATTAATTTTCAAAAAACCCTTGACCGACTGAAAATCAAATTTTAATATTTTGAAATCTGATATGAGATTTTCAATGACTAACTTAAAAGGAAAGGAAATGACCCGAACAGATGTCGTTCCCACATCGGTAGAAGTAGGTAGATTCGGCGTGTTTGCGCAGAATGTGTCTGGCCGGCTGAACCGTATTGTAGAAGTTACCTGTGCGCTTTTAGTTGGACTGATGGTTTTGGTTGTATGGCTGGGGATTGTCGACAGGTACTTTGTCGGTGCCAATATCACCTGGACAGAAGAGTTTGCCAGATATGTGATGATTTGGTCGGCGCTCCTTGCTGTGTCATGTGGTGCAAGAAAGAGGGAGCATATCGGTTTTAACTTGCTGGTTGATAAGTTACCAGAAAGGTTAAGACAGCAGCTTGCCATTGTTATTGACATTATCTCAATCCTCTTTTTTGTTTATCTGGTGGTTTATGGATTGAGAATGACGATCGATGGCGCCCACCAGTACGCCAATATATTTGGCATAACCATGATGATTCCTTTTGCTGCGGTGCCGGTGTCCGCTTTCCTAACAGTGATTCAGATTCTATTTACTTCTCCTCTGTTATCCCTGTTTCCTAAATACCTGCCTGTGGGGAACAACCAATGATCCTGACCGTTGCTGTTTGCTTTTTTCTACTGATGCTTTTAGGCATGCCCATTGGATATGTGTTAGGTATCGCCGGCGTTGTCGGCTTATACAATATTGGTGGCGACTATATGATGGTGATGGGCGCCAAACGTTTCTTCGAGGGTTTGGATCTGTTCACTTTCATGGCGATGCCGTTCTTTATTCTGGCCGGGGAGATTATGAACCGCTCGGGTATTACGGTGCGTTTAATCCAGTTTGCTGAGGCTTTGGTGGGCTATTTCCGCGGAGGGTTAGCCCAGTCGAACATGCTTGCATCGGTGATGTTTGCCGGTATGACCGGAGCTGCTGTGTCTGATGCCGCTGCCTTTGGTAATACACTTGTTCCAGCTATGGTGAAAAAGGGCTACACCCGTCCATTTGCTTGTGCTGTAACGGCGGCTGGCTCAATCATCGGACCAACGATACCACCTTCAAACCTTATGGTGATATATGGTTCGTTAATGGGTGTTTCGATCTCGGGTTTGTTTGCCGCAGGGATCATTCCCGGGATCCTGATTGCCGTAACCTGTATGGCGTTAATAGCAGCATTTGGTCGCAGGTGGATGCTGCCGGCCGGTGAAAACAAGCCCAGTTTACTGTTTATACTGAAAACATTCCGTTCAAGCCTGCTCGCTATATTTATGCCTGTATTCATCTTGGGCAGTATCCTTATCGGCATAGTAACCCCAACGGAAGCTGCCGCTGCAGCTGTGTTCTACGCACTGTTTATTGGTACAGTTATTTATCGCTGTATTAGCCTTAATGACATCTTAGAGATGCTTATCCGCACCGCAAAGATCACTGGTGTTGTGTTCCTGATTATTGCATCGGCGTCCATTGTTGGATGGTGGATGACATTCAACCAGATCCCACAAATGATTGCAGAAAGCTTTCTAGGTTTTTCTCAGGACCCAGCGGTTATCACCTTGATGATACTGCTGCTACTGATTGGTATTGGGATGTTTATGGATATTAACGCGGTGTTGATTATCCTGGCTCCGGTTCTTGTTCCGCTTACCAATGCAATCGGTATGGACCCTATTCATGCCGGCATCATGATTATTCTGGCTCTTAACATTTCTCTGATGACCCCGCCAGTGGGCGCTTGTTTATTCGTGCTTTCTTCTGTGACAGGAGAGAAAGTAGAAAAAATCACCTATTCACTGTGGCCATTCCTGCTAATCCAGTTCGCTGTTTTAGTACTTATTGCGTTTTGGAGTGACCTTACATTGTTTATACCTCGTCAGTTCGGATTCTAAGGGAGACATCCATGAAATTAATTAAACGGACATTAAAAACTGCGGCACTTAGCCTGATTGCAACTAGCTGTATTATCAGCCCCGCTATGGCTGCAAAAACGTTGAAACTGCACCACCTGAACAATAATGACCCATTCGACAACCCAACAGGTGCGATGGCTACAGTATTCAAGAGCCTCGTTGAATCCGGTACCAATGGTGAGGTGCAGGTGCAACTATTTCCAAACTCACAGCTTGGTAAAGACAGTGAAGTTATCTTCCAGGTAAAAGCTGGCGTAATTCAGTCTGGTATTCATTCTGTTGGTGGTCTGGCAGCTGCCTATCCGCTGATCGGTGTGCTTGATGTTCCATTTGCATATCCAAACATCAGTACCACATATAAGGTATTCGATGGCGAGTTCGGTAAAAAACTTGGGGCTGATATCCAGGATAAAGCGGGCCTGCAGGTACTTGGTTTTGGTGATTCTGGCGGCTTCTTTGCGTTAACGAACTCTAAGAAAGAGATTCACTCTCCTGAGGATATGAAAGGGCTGAAAATCCGCACCATGGGACTGGAGTCCCACAAAGCAGTTATCCAGTCCCTGGGTGGCCAGCCTGCAGCTATTGCATGGTCTGAAGTCTACACGGCATTGCAGACCGGTGTAGCGGATGGACAGATGAACCCAGTGCCGATTATCTCATTTGCGAAATTTGCTGAAGTACAGGAATACCTGACCCTGACAGGCCATCTATTTACCCCTTATGTGTGGACTATCAACCCGGACTTCTACGCCTCGCTAAGTGAAGAAGAGAAGATCGTTGTTAACTATGCAGCCCGTTCAGCTATTGTTGCTGGTCGAGGTATAGCCCGAGCTATTGAAGCCTCCGACAGAGGCCTAGAGCTGCTTAAGAAAACGATGAAGGTGTATACACCTACAGCAGCAGAGCGCCAGGCATTTAAAGAGATGTCCCAGCCGGTGGTGAAGAAGGTGATTACAGAGAAATACGGCAGTGAAGGTGAGGAAATGATGAACGCATTCCTTGCTGCAATTGAAGAATCTTAATCATTTTTATGGGGTGGTATTTACCGCCCCATCGGAGATAACAATATATGAATTATACTATCACTCCTGGATTTCAGTTGGTCGGTAACCCTTCCTGCAATGCTCCGAAAGCTCTGGGTGACCAGCACCAAAAAATACTCAACCCAGCTGGTTTCAAGGCTGCGTTTAATGATATCTCGCAGTGGCCAGGCTATACACCAACAGTGCTGGAGACGTTAGACAATGCAGCCAAAGCGATCAATGTCGCTGGTATTTTCTATAAAAATGAATCCACCCGGTTTGGATTAGGTAGCTTTAAGGCACTTGGCGGTGCTTATGCTGTAGCAAATCTGCTCAAACGAATTGTACAGTCGTCGGGGGGAGGGGATGACGTTAGTGATCAGGATTTACGTTCTGGGAAATATCGCAAGGTTATTGAAAATGTCACCATTACCTGTGCCACTGATGGTAACCATGGACGTTCTGTCGCCTGGGGATGTCAGCAGTATGGTTGCCAATGCGTTATCTATATCCACGAAACTGTGAGTGTAGGAAGGAAGAAGGCGATTGAAGCTTATGGTGCCAGTGTTATCCGCGTCCCAGGTAATTATGATGATGCCGTGCGTCAGGCCGACCTAGATGCTAAAGAACTGGGCAGATATGTGGTTTCTGATACTTCCTATGAAGGCTATATGGATGTGCCTAGGGACGTGATGCAGGGTTACACCGTGATGGCTGATGAGGCTTTCTCGCAGATGCCGGAAGGTACCGTTCCAAGTCATATTTTTGTCCAGGGTGGGGTAGGCGGCCTCGCTGCAGCAGTCGTTGCCCAGGCATGGCAACGTTATGGCGCGCAGCGCCCTATTTGTGTTGTGGTCGAGCCAGAAAAAGCCGACTGTCTGTTCAAAAGTGCCAAAGCTGGGCGTCCGGTAACGGTGGATGGAGAGCTGGATACATTAATGGCTGGCCTGGCGTGTGGTGAAGTGTCGCTGCTGGCTTGGGATATCCTTTCCGCAGGTGCAGGCCACTTTATGACGGTAACTGATGAGTCTGCTATTGACTGTATGCGCTTGTTGGCCGGCAGCGATTTATGCTCCACTCATACGATTATCGCGGGTGAATCGGCAGTGGCGGGGCTCAGTGGATTGCTACTGGCGGCTGGCGATAACGTGGCCAGGGCGGCATTAAGGCTGGATGAGAACAGTAACGTTCTACTCATCGGAAGCGAAGGCGCAACGGATCCACAGCTATACAAAGAGTTAGTCACAGATTTTATGGAAAGTGGAGAGGTGGTTTGATGGCCGAGGAAAGCACAGCGCCTCTATCTGTCAACGCCGAGCGCTTACTGGGCCGCCTGGAAATGCTTGGCGAAATTGGTGCTCTGGATGGCGGTGGGGTATCACGGTTGGCTCTTACAGATTCGGACAAGATGGGGCGTGATCTAGTGGTAAGCTGGATGAAAGAGCTTGGTCTCGACATTGCAATCGATCCTATAGGCAATGTTGTCGCTACCCTTAAAGGCCAGGCCGAAAAGCCCGCCGTGATGATGGGCTCGCATATCGATACGGTAACGACTGCCGGCCTATTTGACGGCAACCTTGGTGTACTGGCTGGACTAGAGGTAATAGAAACTATTATTGACTCCGGTATTAAACCGGTTAGCCCGCTGAGTGTGGCTTTTTTTACCAATGAAGAAGGCTCACGATTTGCGCCAGATATGATGGGCAGTGCGGTATTTACCAAAAGCCTGCCACTTGAAACCGCCCTTGCGACTATAGGTATTGACGGGGTGAGTGTCGGTGAGGAGCTGTCACGTATCGGCTACCAAGGGGTAGATATATTTCCGCGTGTAAAGGAAGCTGTCGCTGCTTACATTGAACTGCATGTTGAACAAGGCCCTGTCCTGGATGAGGAAGCGTTAGATATTGGTGTTGTAGAGGGTGTGCAGGGAATATCCTGGTCTGAATATACTTTTCATGGCACCTCCAACCATGCGGGTACGACGCCGATGTCATACCGCCATGATGCGGGGTTAGCGGCTGCAAGCGTCATCTCCTATGTCCATCAGTTGTCCGGTTCCATGTCTCCTAATCAACTGGCGACAGTAGGCTCTGTAGAGTTCAGGCCCAACCTGGTCAATGTTATCCCAAATTACGCCAGATTAACGGTTGATCTGAGAAATAGTGATGAGTCAGCGCTGCAATGTGCTGAAGCAAAACTTGAAGCCTTCATCGCTTCCCTGGTGGATAAGCATGGCATTCGTGTTGAGAAAAAGGTACTTGCCCGTTTTGCTCCTGTTGTCTTTGACACTGAGATGATCGGACATATTGAACGCCAGGCGAAAAATTGTGGCATGTCGACCAAGCGCATGTTTTCCGGTGCTGGGCACGATGCGCAGATGTTTGCGCCCCTTTGTCCAACGGCGATGATATTTGTTCCAAGCCAGGATGGTATCAGCCATAACATCCATGAATACACCCACCCAGATCAGGTGGCTAATGGAGCAAATGTATTGCTCAAGACCATATTAGAACTTTGCATGTGAAAAAGGAGTTGTTTACATGTCTAGAATACTCACGGTTGGCGTAGCCCAATTGGGGCCTATCGCCCGCAATGAAACCAAAAGTGAAGTTGTTACTCGCCTTATCCGTTTGCTCACACAAGCCCACCGGAAAGGATGTGCATTTGTTGCTTTTCCTGAGCTTGCTTTAACCACTTTTTTCCCGCGCTGGTTCTTTGAAGACGAACGTGATCTTGACTGGTTTTACGAAAGGGAGATGCCGAATGACGATACCAAGCCGTTGTTTGATAAAGCGGCTGAATTAGGTATCGGCTTTTATTTGGGCTATGCAGAAATGGTTCAGGATGGGGAAGGTCCCAGCCAACGCTTTAATACTTCTATCTTGGTGGATGACAAAGGAATGATTGTCGGCAAGTACCGTAAGATCCACCTGCCGGGCCATCATGAGAATGAATCATGGCGTCCTTTTCAGCATCTGGAGAAACGTTATTTTGAGCGCGGCGACCTTGGCTTTGGTACTTGGGACTTTATGGGTGGTAAGGTAGGTATGGCGCTGTGTAATGATCGCCGTTGGCCGGAAACCTACCGGGTTATGGCTCTCAAAGGTGCTGAGATGATTGTCCTAGGTTACAACACCCCTATGCATTACCCTCCCGTTCCGCAACATGACCATCTGCAGGGTTTCCACAATCATGTCGTTATGCAGTCAGCGGCGTACCAGAACGGTTGTTGGGTCATTGCCTGTGCCAAAGCGGGCAATGAAGAGGGCTGTGAACTGTTAGGCCAGAGCTGTATTATCGCTCCAACAGGAGAAATCGTTGCCCTGGCATCAACGGTGGATGATGAGCTGATTGTTGCTGATTGTGACTTTGAGCGTACCCGGGAAATCAAAGAGCATATCTTCAATTTTGATTTGCACCGTAGCCCTGAGGAGTATGAAATAATCAGTAGGGCTATCGGAGAAAAGTAGTAGCGATATCCCAGTCTAAGGAAATGTGCATGAAAGGGTTGAATATTTATCGGCATTCTGGCTTTTTCACTTATCTATAGCCGAAAAAACTAACACTCGAAAATGGTAATACCCCCTCCTACTTATGAACCAAAGTAGGAGGGGGAGGTCAGAGCCTATTGTCCAGCAACTTCCATCAACGGCATCTTACCCTTAAGTGCCCATTGCCATTTGGGGTGAGATAAGGAGCATCGTTCTGTAGTGGTTGTGAGTAGTCACTATGCTTGAAGGGGTATATTTTTACTTGCGAACCATATTGAACTGTTCTAGGACCAGTAGCATATCTTCCGACGGCGATATTCCTAGCTCTATGCACTCTTTTGAGAAGAAGTTCCAATGCGCCTTCCGCCACCAATCTAAAGTCTTGTCCCCCTCACCTTCTAAGGCAGCGAACTCCGGTGTTACTTCGTTGTATTTTTGCTTGGTTACGGACGTCACTTCTATAATGCAAACCGGTATACCATCCCAATTTGTCACTACTTGAAGGTGTCCAACGACTGGCATCGGCTCACCTTTTTCACTGTACCAATAATCCAAGCTGCATGATGCACGCTTTTCACCGCGAAGGATTAACTCTGCACAGAGATTAGCATTGTGTTCATCTGCACAGAAATAGTCTGAGCTGAACGAAGTGTATTTGGAAGCCACTTCGTTGGGTAAAGAGTTCAGGTATTGTTCCAGGAAAACTCTACTTCTTTCATCCATGATTTTGACTCGACAATTGATTTAAATATAACACCTTGCGAAGTGGCGCCTTCGATGCCCCCACAAAGCCCACAGTAACTCAAACTAAATCCACCGAGCGTTCGGCGTCCGCTTGAGTAAGTTGTTGTATTCGTGACCTATTGGCTAAAAAGCTGTTCTACCGTTTTCATTGGCAAGAACATACGAATACGTTCATTGTGTTCGCACAGAACTTCAAAGCCGAACTTTGTATAGAATGTCTGGGCTGCATCCGTAAGGCACTCCACAACAATAGCATATGCCTTCATGTGGTGATTAACTTCCCACAAGTACTTAAGTGCACGAATTAAACTAACCTTCCCAAGCCCTGAGCCATTAAATTCTTTATGTACAGCTAATTGAGCCAATAGAAAAACTGGGACTGGGTACCTAGGCAGTTTCTTCGCTAACAGGGCAGGTAATGTTTCTCGGCTGATAGAACTCGGTGCAACACTATAAAATGCGCAAATTGCCTACTTTTTATTAAGTAGTGGTTGAGTACTCGGCAAAACCATCGTGCGGCTAATTCCTGCTTGCATGTGCTTTGCCGCTTGAGTTTTGATAAATGTATTCAGTTCAGGTTCACCACAATCGAATGAATTGCGGTCGTGCTTTGATTTGCTCAGTTCTACGAACTCTTGACCCCAACTCACTTAATACCACTTTTTTCTGAAAATTTGGCAGCTTCAAGCAAGGCTTGATTCGGTGCTTTTGCTTTGTCACAAGCAGTCATAAATTCGTCAAAAATACTATCTTTAACCACAATATTTTTATGCTTTTCAATGACATGAGTTGCATCTTCGTCCATAAGTCTAACTACATACTCAGTGAGACTTTTTAAACCAAGTAAAGCAGATGCTTTTTCAGCCTTTGCTTTGATCTTTTCATCAAGGCGAATATCTAAACGTGCTGTTGCCATACACCCTCCTATGTACGGAACTATTCCGTAACGTTGTTGATTGTCGCGTGAATATAGATTGCATTCAATTTGTACGGATAGTTTACGGAAGATGATATGACGTTCGTTAAGTATCGGCTAACGAACAGTTTAACGCTCGTGATGGACGATAGATTCAAGATGAAAGACATTTTTGCTTGTAATGAAAAGCCGCCTAATTAGGCGGCTTTTCTTGGCTTGTGTTAGAAAGATGTTTTAAAACGCCTCCATTAGACGTTTGTATTGAGCATCGTCCTCATACATTTTGTGGAAAATTTTGTACTTCGCATCATAGAAGTGTTTTATTCTCTCTGTCTGAGGCATCACGCTTTTGCTTATCCGACTCATCGCATTCATCGCATCTGGAATATCGCTGTAGAAACCTGCAGCCACGGAGCCCAACATTGCAGAGCCAAGAAGTACGGCTTCACTCTCTTCTGGCAGTAGGATCATACAGCCAGTCGCGTTGGTATGTTCTTGTAGAAAGACACTGTTTTTCGTACCACCGCCACAGGCCATAATGGTATCGATGTCATAGCCTGAGTCGTTCATCACTTCGATAATATGGCGTGTGCCGAGTGCGATGCCTTGAATGGTCGCAAGGTACTGCAATGCCATATCATCCAACGTTTTTGACATTTTTAGTCCGGTGATTGTGCCAGTTAAATGAGCATTCGCTCTCGGCGAGCGGTTGCCATGGAAGTAAGGCAGAACATGAATGTCTTTTGTCAAAAATGCGATGTCTTCTTTGTTGCCAGCCAGTTCCAACAAGCGATCGTTTAATAGTTGATAAACGGTTTTGCCTTGTTTATCGGCTAGCTCCTTCGCGTTTTCATACAGTGGGTGAGAGGTGATGATGTGGTCGATCAAAGCACCGGTAGCTGATTGCCCACCTTCATTGAGCCAGTAACCCGGGATCATTGCACTGTAGTACGCTCCCCAAACACCATCAATGAATCGAGCAGTCTTTGATGCTGCCATATGGCAAGACGAGGTTCCGCCGATCAAAGCGAGACGTTTGTTAAAGTCGGCTTTCTCACCCGTCATCCCTGAGGCACCAAGAACACCAATACCACCGGCATGGGCGTCGATGATGGATGTGCCCACGGCAGTACCTGGGGTTAAACCTAAGTCATCGGCTGCGTGCACAGTTAGACCGTCACCAACAGGCTGGCCCATAGGTAGAATTCTGTCACCAATGGTTTTTGCATTATCTTCCAGTAGGTCTTCCAAACCAATCAGTTCGAAAAAGCCTCGATCCCATTTGTTTTCATGGCCAAGGTATGTCCATTTACATACGGTTGAGCAAAGGGAACGACTGGCATCAAATGTTGCTTTCCAAGTTAAAAAGTCGGGCAGGTCGAAGAAGTAACCTGCTTTTGCCCATGTATTCGGCATGTTTTGTTTGAGCCAAAGCAGCTTAGGTGTTTGCATTTCTGGTGAGATACGGTTGCCCACATAAGCCAATACAGGATGCTGAGTTTTGTTGATCCGATCGGCTTGAGCAATAGCACGATGGTCCATCCACATTACGACGTTTTGTTCGCTGCGCCCAGTAGGACTCACCGTTAGCGGCTGGCCACTTTTATCCAACACGACTAATGAACAAGTTGCATCGAAACCGATACCTTTGACTTGGATAGGGTCGATGTTGGCTTGAGAAACCGCATCTTTAACCGCAAGACATACACATTGCCAGATGTCATCGGAAGATTGCTCAACGAAGTTAGCTTGAGGTTTGAACATCATGGTGTCGCGTTTGGCTTCGCCCACTTTACGACCTTCTGCGTTAAAGACACCCGCACGCGCGCTGCCACTGCCTACATCAACGCCGATAAAATAAATACTCATATACTGCTCCGTTAAGCCTTATTTTTTTGTAAGAAGATAAATAAGATCAAGATGCCGCCCCATAGCGCCATAGTGAGATAGCTGCTCACTCCCAGCAAATTAAAGCCACTTTCTAATGTTTGTAATACGATAAGTGCAAGACCAATTCCGATAATGCGTCCAAAACCACCGTCTGGGTTAATTCCCCCCAGTACTGAAGCGAGAATGGCCGTCAAAAGATAGGATTCTCCGTAGCCAGCCTTCGCGGAGTTGAATTTTGCCATCATCACAATGGCTGCGACCCAACAAAGCACAGAAGAGATGACATAAACGTACAAGGTTGCTTTTTGTGTGTTGATACCAGAGAAGCGAGTGGCTTTTTCATTGGACCCCATCAGGTAGATGGTTCGACCTAAACTGGTGTGTTCCAATAGTGCCCATAAGGCGATTGCAAAACCAACGAACAAGATCAGCGGCATAGGTACACCAAAGATAGAGCCGTTGCCGAGTACCAAAAGGGTTTCTGGGAAACCAGAGATAACACTACCGCCAGAGATCAACACGTTCAGACCGTTAATCAGGGTCATTGTCCCTAAGGTTGCGAGTATTGGTGAAACGCCAACGTACGCGATCAATGCACCATTGAGCAAGCCGATAACCGTAGCGGTAATGAGGCCTCCGAAAAGCGCCAAGATAAGCATTGTTGAGCTATCAGGAGCTTGAGTAATGATGCTCGCCATTACCAAACCACACGCGTTGGTTGTTGCAATGATCGACAGGTTGATACCACCAGTCAGCATGCACACGGCCATTGCCAGTGCCAGTAGACCGAGCAGTGGCATTTGCGATGACATCGATTGTAAGTTATCAATGGAGAAGAATGCTTGCCCACTTGAGAACGCCATAACGGCGAGAATGCCAACTAAAATCACCAGTAAGTAACGAATGTTCTTGTCTGTCGGTAGCTTTAAACTATTTAGCACTTGTTCCATGGTTTATGCCTCTTGTAGCGCTTGTTTTTTCTCATTGATTGCCGTCATGCTGATGCTGCAAACAATGATTAAGCCAGTTACGACCGTGTGCCAATATGAAGGTACACCGAGCAACGTCAGACCGTTCTTAGCAACAGCGAGCAAGATCACCCCAAGGACCACGCCAAACAGCGTACCTTTGCCTCCTGTCATACTCGTGCCACCAAGTACAACAGCAGCCAGTACCGTAAGCTCAAACCCCATAAGAGAGTTTGGAGCGACTGATTGGGTAATTTGGGTTTGAACCACTGAAGCAATGCCTGCTAGTGCTCCCATGTAGCCATAAACGAACAGATTAATACCAAAGAGGTTAATACCAATACGACTGGCCGCGTCTGCATTGCCGCCTACCGCGTAAATCTGACGACCTAAGCGGGTCTTAGACATCAGGAATGAGGTGAGGGCAATCATTGTAACTAAGGTTAAGATTGGCAGTGATAAACCGTAGTCATAGCCGTCGCTACCGGTAAACGTGAACAGCTCAATACCATCCATAAACCAGTCAGGAAAACCGTACAACCATTCGCCGTTACTAAAGTAAATCAGTAAGCCAAAGAACACGTTCAATGTTGAAATGGTAATGATGATCGCTGGCACCTTGAGTTTGTATACTAGTGTGGCGTTGATCATGCCAAGTAACACACCCACAACGGTTGCAATAGCAAACGCAATCATGAAGTTACCACCAATCGTCAAAATGTACGTCGCGGTGATGTACTGCGCAATCGCAGCGGTCGCTGGGAATGAGATGTCGATGCCGCCAGCGATAAGCACGACAAACAAACCACAAGCCATGATGCCTAGCAATGCAGAGCTGACTGACATATCAAAGATGTTTCCAAGAGTGAGGAAATCTTCAGAGGTAAAAGTCAGCACTGCGACAATCAACACAATCATCAATGAGAGGTAGAACTCATGACGCTTGGTGAATGAAGATAAGGAACAACGAAACTGGTTAAGCATTGACTGCCTCCATGATTTGTTGCTCGGTAGAGTGAGCGGGTTGGAAGTCATGAGTAAAACGTCCTTCTTTCATCACAATCACGCGGTGACTGTTGTAGAACACTTCTGGGATTTCATCGCTGACCATGATGATTGCCATTCCTTTTGCGGCAAGGTCTTTTGCGATGGTGTAGATTGCTTCTTTGTTGGCAACGTCGACACCCACGGTCGGAGAGTCAAGGATGAGCACTTCTGGTTCTGCGGCAATCCATTTTGCGATAGAGATACGCTGCGCATTACCACCGGATAAACTGGTTACCGGGAGTTTTGGGTCCGCGACTTTGATGGACAATGAAGAAATCAATCTATCGACGAGCTTGTTTGCCTTTAGATGGTCAAGAAAACCTGAGGGTTTCTTCAGTCTGTGCATGACTGAGGCAGTGATGTTGTCTTGAATTGCCTGTTCCATCACCAACCCTGTCGACATGCGGTCTTCAGAGACATAACCGATGCCTTGAGAAATCGCGGCACGGTTAGATTTGAATGTAGTTGGTTGGCCGTTTATGCGGATAACGCCGCTGTCTGGTTGAGTCATGCCGAACAGTGCCATGCACAATTCGGTTCGGCCTGCGCCAAGTAAGCCGGTGATGGAGACGATCTCTCCCGCACGAACTCGAAATGAAATATCGTCAAACTGGCCACGTTTTGACAGCTTTTCGACTTCAAGTTTGACGGCACCTTGCTGGTGGTAATCGGCAAGAGGTGTGAATTCGAATCGTTGTCCGGTCATTAGAAAAGCCAATTCGTCACTGTCAACTTCATTAGCTTGATAGGTACCGATGGTTCGGCCATCACGAATGACCGTGATTCGGTCGGAGATCTCCATTACTTCATCAAGCTTGTGGCTCACAAATACCACTGTGACGCCTTTGGATTTAAGGTCTGCGACCACTTCGATGAGGTGATTCACTTCGGTGCGCGTGAGTGAGGCGGTTGGCTCATCCATGATCATTAATTTGGCATCAGATGCCATGGCTCGGCAAATGGCGACGAGCTGACATTCGGCAATTGAAAGCTGCTCAACACGTTTATTCAGTGGTAATTTGACACCGACTTTTGCCATTGCTTGAGTTGCAATGCTCTGGATACGCTTTTGTTGCACCAGCCCTTTTGCCCATTCAACATGATCCTGAATGGCAATATTCTCTGCGACAGTCAAGTTTGGGAATAGGGATAAGTCTTGATAGATAACTTGAATGCCGTGCTCTATTGATTGCTGTGGAGTGAGTCGAGAGTAGCGTTTGCCCGCTAATGTGATTTCAGCGCCTTTCTCTGGTGCGTGAACGCCAGATATCACTTTAAATAATGTGCTTTTCCCACAGCCATTTTTGCCAGCTAAGCAGTGCACCTCACCCTGATTGAATGTTAGGTTTATCCCATCCAATGCCTTCACGGAACCAAAGTGCTTGGATACTTGCTTGAGGGTAATAAAAGGAGTTCCAGACATGATCATTTCCAATATGGTAGGGCGGCGTTGCACCGCCCAATTTAGAACAGAGTTTGTTTAGCTTAGAAACCAAGCTGACGTGCGTTGGTTTTATCCACTTCTAGAATCTTGTTAAACTTGATCACGCGGTTTTGCGTATCGATTTCTGCATCACCCAGCCCTTGGACATTGACCCCTTGTGATACGTCTTTGCCTTCGAGCATTTGCTTAGCAACGGCAACCATGGCGTAGCCTGCATCTGCTGGGTTCCACAAGAAGCCTTTATCAATCTCGCCACGAGCTAAGTACGGAGCAGCTTGGCTTGGCATCATAATACCCACGACGCTGATTTTGTCTTTTGCGCGTTTTTTCTTAATGGCTTCACCTGCGCCGATGCCACCTAATGAACCGTAAGAAACGATACCTGCCATATCTGGGTGTGCTTTCATCAGGTCATTCGTTGCGGCATAAGATTGATCGATGCTTTCAGCAACTGGCATACGGCTAGTGACTTCATACATGTCTGGGTAGGTTTTCTTTTGGTAATCGATCGCTAGATTTGCCCAGTTGTTATGCAGTGGCACCGTTAATGAGCCAACATAAACCGCGTAACCACCTTGCTTGTCCATATTATTTGCAAGCTCATCCATGGTTGCTTTCGCGTAGGCTTGGTTATCAATCGTTTCGATATCCCAATCCGCGCCATGTCCATCTGGTGATTCATGGGTTAATACGATAATCCCTTTCTCACGAGCTTTTTTAAATACTGGCTCCAATACAGTTACATCATTCGGTACCACAGTAATTGCATCAACGCCTTTGGCAATTAAGTCTTCAATAATTTTAACTTGTTGCGCTGGATCTGGAGTGGAAGGACCAAGCTGGCGGGCTGTCACGCCGAAATCCGTAGCTGCTTGTTCGATCCCTTTGTTCATTTGGTTAAACCAAGGAATGCCAGACACTTTAACTACGTTCACGATTTCATAATCTTTAGCTTGAGCTCCTGCCGCAGCAAGGGCTAGCGTTAAAGCTGCCGCTTTCAGTAAGACCTTTTTCATCTTCATCAATCCTTTATTTGTTATGTGTAGGGTGAGTTGAACCGATGAAACAATCTTAAGATGTATTTCAATAGAATATCGAGCACCAGATATTGAATTGTGACTTACACACGTTAATGTAAGTTTTGATATAAAACTATGTTATTAAAATGTATCAAGCGAGGCGTGGGGTAATTTAACTTTCAGTTATTTCTTTATTGTATGTCATTTAGTTTAACAAATTAAACATACTTGTAACATTTGCGTTGGGTTTGGAAAATGAATGCAGATCGAGGTGAGCAGGCAAGATTATTAAAGAGAGATCAATTGATGAAAATCATTGCTTAATCACAATAAATAGCAATTAAATATGTTGTTACATGTTATTTGAGTGGCATTCATCATTTTCGTTCACGAAAAGAAAAGTAGAGAACACAGACGGTTTGTAATTATATAACGAATAATAGTACTTGGTTTACACAAACGGCTACTGAAGTAGACCGTTCAGAACTAGAACTCGGTTCGAATCCTCACGCACATGCATCTCCTCTAGCCAGCAAGGAATTGGACAAAAGAAAAACCAGAGGACGACTAACCTCAACCGATGAAAGGTAGCATCTAGTTGCTCTTATCCACGACGCCAAGCAAAGTGGTTGCCGGTTAGAGTGCGCTTGTCATTAGGTGCAAATTAACCTGGGCACCTATAGTTGATGGTATCGACAAGGTGAAGTTCAGGCGGATAGAAGGCCGACCTGTATCAGGCCAGAGTCTGCTAACAAGCTCTCGCAGCAAGAGTGTAATGCGATTATTGAGGTATGGAACCGCCCAGAGTTCGTGAGCGTACCTCCTCCCTCCCCACTAAAGTGGAAGTCAATGATAAATATGCAAAAGGCAAGGTTTCCCCTTGCCTCTATTGAAATTATGCCGCATACCACCCATCAGCTAGCACCTCAGCTTGATCGAGAACCAGCTTAATCGCCTCTTCAGCCGCATCAGGTGGATATTTCCAACGACGGAGTAGACGACGCACAAGATTACGCATCCGTGCGCGGACACTTTCACGCTTCTGCCAATCTACAGTAGCTGACTTACGCAGTTGGTGGGTGAGTTCAATAGCTAGTTGACGTAGATTATCGTCACCTAGGGTGCGGACAGAAGCTTCGTTGGTGACCAATGCACGGTAAAACGCTATTTCATCAGTAGATAGATTGAGCTTGTCCATCATCTCAGCGTCAGCCTGCATCTCTTTGGCCCACTGGATCAGCTCTTCAATTACCTGTGCGGTTTCGATATTGCGGTTATGGTATTTTTGCAGTGTTGACATGATACGGTCAGAATACTTTTTCTCCTGTACCACATCGTTTTTCATCCGTGCTTTGACTTCATCACGCAGCAGCTTCTCAAGCAGCTCAACGGCGAGGTTTTTCTCTTTCATGTTCTTCACGTCTTCCAAGAACTCTTCAGAGAGCAAGCCAATATTGGGCTTATCTAAGCCAACGGTTTTGAAGATGTCATCGACGCCATCCGCCACAATTGCGTTGTTGAGGATCTGCCTCAAAGCAGAGTTTCGTAGCTCGTCATTACGTTTTTTATCGACTGTCGAATGCTTTAAGAATGCGGTCTTGACTGCTCCGTAAAAGGCGATTTCACTCTTAAAACCATCGACCTCATCCAAGGTATTACACAGTGAGAAGGCTTTCATCAGTGCAGCCATGACATCAAGAAAACGGCGTTTGCCATCACGAACTTCTTCACCTTTTCTGTTGCGGTGTGAAAGACCTGATATATGGTTTACGGCTCCCGGAAGCAGTTTCAGTGGTTTGGTTTCAAAATCCGGGCGATAATTGAAGACTGCACCTTCGACGGGCGAGGCAAACATCCCGCGAATCACGTCTATTTTTTCCATAAATACAGCGAAAGCTTCGGCGGTATCGACGGTAGGCTGGCCTTTACCTTGACTGTTGGTATAGGTATTAAGTGCGTTTTTAAGCTCATTGGCAATACCAATATAGTCAACAACCAAACCTCCGGGCTTATCTTTAAACACACGATTCACACGCGCTATCGCCTGCATCAGGTTATGACCTTTCATTGGCTTGTCGATATACATGGTATGACAACAAGGCGCATCAAAACCTGTTAGCCACATGTCACGGACAATGACTAATTGCAGTTCATCACTGGTGTCTTTGTAGCGTTTCTCGAACAGCTTCTTGGTCTTCTTATCATGGATATGAGGCTGCATTTTTGCTTTATCAGCGGCGCTGCCTGTCATAACAATTTTAATCACGCCTTTGTTTGGATCATCGCTGTGCCATTCGGGTTTGATGGCCACGATGGCATCGTATAAATCCACACAAATCTCTCGACTCATGGCAACAATCATCGCTTTGCCCGGAAAAGTTTCACAGCGAGTCGTAAAATGCTCTACCAAATCTTTGGCAACTTGTTTGATTCGCGGCTCTGCACCAACCAGTTTTTCTAGCGCCGACCAGTGTGATTTAATCTTCTCACGGCTGGCAGTTTCTTCGTCTTCACCAATCTCCTCTTCAACCTGATCGTTAAGCGCTTCGATTTCATCTTGGTTGATATCGAGCTTGGCGAGGCGGGATTCGTAGTAAATCGGCACTGTTGCGCCATCATCGACCGCGTCTTGAATATCGTAGATAGAAACATAATCGCCAAAGACACCGCGAGTGTCTTTATCATCCATTGATATTGGTGTACCTGTAAAACCAATAAAAGCGGCATTTGGCAGCGCGTCACGCATGTATTTGGAGTAGCCATAGACATAACGCTGATCAATCACATTGCCATTCTCGTCTTTGACATCAACAAGGCGAGCTTTATTGCCGTACTGGCTGCGGTGAGCCTCATCGGAAACTACCACGATATTTGAGCGTTCAGAGAGGATGGGATGTGCCATTTCCTCGTCGAGTAAGGCAAACTTCTGTACAGTAGTGAAGATGATGCCACCGGACTGACGATTAAGAAGTAAATCGCGTAATGAATCACGATCTTCAGCCTGTTGAGGGATCTGTTTTAGCGTTTCCTGCGCCATCGTGAAGGTATTAAATAGCTGACCGTCTAAGTCATTACGGTCAGTCACCACCACTAAGGTTGGGTTGTTCATCTCCGGCTGTTGAAGTAACTTACTCGCGTAGCAGACCATCGAAATACTTTTCCCGCTGCCTTGGGTATGCCAAACCACGCCCGCTTTTTTACTTCCGGGCACCACGGTATTGGCGTAATTTGCTCGTGACTCAGTAATTTGGTCAGAGGTTGTGGCAGCTGTGACGGTTGCCTTAACAGCCGCTCGGACGGCATGGAATTGGTGATAACCTGCGATTTTTTTGATGATCTTGTCGCCATCATTTTCGAACAATACGAAGTAGCGAATGTAATCGAGCAGCAATTCTGGTTTAAAGAAGCCACGCACCATGGTCTCTAATTGGAATTCGAGTAACGGCTTGTCGTCTTCACTTTCTATTGTCTTCCATGGCAAGAAGCGCTCTTTGTTCGCGGTAAGAGAACCGACTCGCGCCGTCCAACCATCTGAAATGACTAGCGCTTCGTTGAACACAAAGAGATCAGCGATTTCTTCTTTATAAGTTTGAATTTGATTGTAAGCATTCCAAATATCGGCGTGATCATCGGCGGGATTTTTTAGTTCGATGACTGCCATTGGTAACCCATTGATAAAGACGATTACATCTGGTCTTCGATTGACTTTGGTGCCCGTGATGGTGAACTGATTGACCACTAAGAATTCGTTATTCTCGCGGTCGTCAAAGTCAATTAATCGAACATGAGTATGCTTAGTCACCCATTGTCCGTTCTCCATTACCGAGTATTCAACAGGCACACCTTCGATTAAATATTGGTGAAAGAGTTTGTTGTTTTTAATCAGTACAGGCGTTTGCGGTGTGGCAACGATTTTTGCTACTTCGAGTAAGGTGTCACTGGGCACATTTGGGTTTAAGGTTTCCAAGGCAGAGACCAAACGCGCCTGTAGCGTGACTTGTTGATAGTTTTCACGCTCGGGTGTGTTGCCATCCGGTGCGATGTCATAGCCATTTTGGTATTGGTAACCTAGCTCTTTAAACCAATCGAGGCATTGTTGTTCTAGTTGGTCTTCAGTAATCATTAAGCCTTTGTCCTTATTATTTATTCCATGCGCTCTTAATCAACCGTCCGGTTTGGTTATAGATGCCAACCTGCTCAATGTAATGGTGGAAATCCCTATTTTCAGAGACGATTCGGTTTGCAGATTGCCAATCCACGTTGACTCTCTCTTGAGCTGGAATGAGTATTTGGCTATCAAACAAAGATTCAGTATCCAGAATCAGCACGCCAATCCCGTGCAAGCTCGACAACATTTGCAGCTCACCTTCAACGTCGCTATTTAAGCCTGTGGCAACAAGGTAGCCGAAATTGGCCCAACTCGAATTCGATACTGATTGGAAAAAGTATTTTCGTACATTGCCTTTGGTAAGATGTTTCTTCACCTCAAAAGACCAAAGCCGAACTGAGCTGTGATTACCACTGCGCACACAGCTTCTCACAATTTCATCCCAGCCTTGGTCGAGCGGCTCTAGCGCCACAACATCAGGATGTAACCAGTGATTGCCACCGTTGCCATGAGAGTTTTTAGA
This sequence comes from Vibrio sp. R12-SW3-ISO1, assembly GCF_059834005.1. NCBI lineage: Bacteria > Pseudomonadati > Pseudomonadota > Gammaproteobacteria > Vibrionales > Vibrionaceae > Vibrio > Vibrio sp. R12-SW3-ISO1. The sequence goes on along the minus strand of NZ_JCBDGK010000049.1, from coordinate 34,700 downwards.
TTTACGCTCGTCAATGCGCTGACAGTAAAGACCCAGATCCTTACTGAGGTACTCAATCAACATTGGGTAGAGATCCTGCTCGCTTAAGCTTTGCGGAACGAGAGGCGTATTGATGTCTGATTCATCTGTGTCACTAAGATCATCGTCATGATGAGCAGGTGCAGACTCCTGCTCCCAGTAGTAAATCCGAGGTCTTGGTTTGTCACGAGTGGCGACATTAGGACAAACTATTTTCGCTCTTTCAGTTCGTTCCCCACCAATTTCTGCCGCGAGCTGGGCGATAAGCTTTTCTTCGGTGTTGTATCGCGGGTTTTCTTGCTTCTCAGCGATTTCTTCTGGATACCGAAGCACAAATTCTTTGGCTAAATCCCGAGCAGTAAACTTCTTGTCGGGGTTCGCCTTGAGCGTTTCGATAATCATTTCTACTCGGGTTGCCATCTTTATTCCTGATTAATGTTGAACGACGGAATCAAGTAAAACTATTGTTTTACCGTTACCTTTAACAACGCCAATAGACTCTAAATATTGCAAGCTTTGCTCAAGCTCCCTTTCGTCCATAGGAGGTAACTCTAAGAAAGCAAAACGCTTAGCTTGATCATTGAGTATGCAGTCAATCGATTTGTCTTTTGCTTCATGAATGGTAGTAAGCAAAACTGCATCTCTCGGTTTTATAGGCGTTTTTTTTCCAAAAACAGCCGTACACACTTTAGTTAATACTCCTAGCGGAATAACGTTATTAGTAACTATCTCTACTGTTCCGGACATAAGGGTTTCAGTAGCTATATTTCCAGCTATTTCACTATAAGCTCCATCAGCTCCAGTTAATTCTGATAAAGCTTTAATCGCTGTCGGCACGTGAACATGAGTGCCACCGTTAGAACCAAATGTCCCACTAACAGTAATTAAGCCAATATATCCTTTAGGAAGGCTTTGCTGGCTTGGCTTAAATTTAATACCAAAATCTAAGTTATCTAGAAGAGTATCTACTATCTTGTCTGTAGCAAGACTACTGGATACTTCCAACTCGATTTCGCCGGAAAGCAATTTAGGGAGCAAGGTATCACGAAGTTTAGCCAGACTTTTATTTTGGTTTTCATTTGAAGCCATTTGAGAATAGAAAGGCTTTACTAATTCCCCAAAGTGTTGCATTAACTCTTCACTAGGAATGACTATTTCGTGAATCATAAAATCTGGCCAGTGCCCCTTATACTCAACGAATTTTTGCTTTCCTTGAGTTGCCAAATAAGACCAATAGATGTCACATCCATTCAGTTTGAAAGGTAATACGTTTTGTATAGCCGAGAAGTCATAAGTGACTAGTTTCATGTAGCAAGTGTGATTCGCAAAAACAATGATTGGGTTATCTAAACTAGCTTTAACCCCCGGATTATCATTGTGGTAACCAATAATTCCAGACTTCCCTTGATCCAAAATTGGGACTAAGCCTGACTCTACAGCCGTTTTTTGACTGTATTTTTTACCAACAGAGTATCGCTCAACTACATCGCCAATTTTCTTAACTTTCCAACCCTCGGGAATCAAACCCAACTCAGACTCAACGAGCTTTTCTGGGAATAGCGAGGCAGTCGCCGCATCCATACCCTCTGGTTGCTCGCCGTTCATCTTAGCTTTGACTGGGTCGAAGTCGACAAACCATGACTTGAAGATGGCTTGCGCCATTTGTTCTAGGGTTTGGTTGGTTTGGTTATTCAGCATCACCTTGTCATCTAATATACCCAACAAGGCAACAATATCGTCTTGCACCTCTCTCTTGGGCCATATCACTTCCATTGGGTGAACATGATTACGATTAAGTGCGGGGTTTGCAGCCCCAACATCCATCCCTTTCAGTTTTTCAGCAATACTCGTAAAGAAGTAGTATACAAAGCGAGGATTATTACCTTTAAAGTCCTTGACCCAAAGACTAGTATCATGCGGCCAGAAAGAACTATCCAAATAGAATACGGTACCTAGACTTCCTTTTCGTCCCAAAACGACTCCGGGGCCATCAACCTTGGCTTCATTGTGATAACTCGCTATACCTCCAGATGATACCACTGGTATATCTCCCGGAATTTGCTGCTTCTTCGTGATATCGAAACCACGCTGTAAGGTAATTTGATTTCCAATAGTTGTTTGGAAATAGTTAGATGACATAACCTAACCCCGCCAAGTTCTTTTTAATTTCCGCTTCTAACTTGGCAGATTCAGAAAACTGCGAACTCAGTTTTTCAGTTAAGGTCGCCATCTTTTCAGCATACGGAACGCCATCATCTTCTTCATCAGCAGTGCCAACGTAACGACCCGGAGTCAGAACAAAATCGTGTTTCTTAATATCTTCTAACCTTGCAGATTTGCAGAAACCCGCTTGGTCTTCGTATGTCACGCCGTTAACTTCGTATCCCGTCTTCCAAGCATGGTAGAGATCAGCGACTTTCTGAATATCATCGCGAGTGAAATCACGTAGTACACGGTCTTTCATATAGCCAAGGTTACGCGCATCAATAAACAACACTTCACCTTTGCGATCACGCAGCTTACGACCTGATTTGTCGGTACGAGCTTTCTTGTTTTTGGTTAAGAACCAGATACAAGCCGGAATCTGCGTGTTGGTAAACAGTTGTCCCGGAAGCGCGACCATACACTCCACCAAATCGTTCTCGACCAAGGCCGCACGAATTTCACCTTCGTTGTTGGTGGTTGAACTCATCGAACCATTGGCAAGTAACAAGGCTTGAGAACCATCTGGTGCAAGGTGGTAAAGCATGTGCTGCATCCAAGCAAAGTTTGCGTTACCTGATGGTGGTGTGCCGTAAACCCAACGTGGATCGTTATCATCAACACCAGTATTCCACTCTTTCATGTTGAATGGAGGGTTAGCCATGATGAAGTCAGCACGTAAATCAGGGTGTTGGTCGTTGGTATAGGTACTTGCAGGTTCCTTACCAAAATCGTAATCCAAGCCACGGATTGCCATGTTCATCGCCGCCAGTTGCCATGTGGTGTAGTTATATTCCTGACCGTAAATCGAGATTCTTTGTTTTTGCGTCAGCGGGTCGATTTCTTTTTGGTTGGCTCTACGTTCAATAAACTTCTCTGATTGCACAAAAAAGCCACCGGAACCCATTGCAGGGTCATAGACACGGCCTTCAAACGGCTCAATCATCTCAACAATCAGCGAAACGATTGATGCAGGCGTATAGAACTGGCCGCCTTTCTTACCTTCAGCAAGCGCAAATTGGCCTAAGAAGTATTCGTAAATATGACCAAGTATATCTTTACTGTTCAGGGATTTATGATTAAACGGAATGGTCGCGATTAGGTTGATCAGCTCATTAAGTTTTGCCTGATCAATTTTTAGAGCGGCGTAGTGCTTGTTGAGTACGCCTTTTAGCTTCTGGTTGTCGCGCTCAATACCTTCCAAGGCGTTATCAATCAGATGCCCAACAGACGTGATTTTCTTCGTCTTACCATCAATAACCAAATCGGCACCGCCAATGACCATCGGGCCATTGTCTTGCAGGAATTTCCAACGAGATTCAGTTGGTAGCCAGAATACGTTTTTCTCTTTGTAGTAATCACGCTGTTCTAGCTCAATCGCGATTTCTTGTTCAAGCTCTTCAGCCGTGTAGCCTTCAGGGTCAAGGAAGTACTCGTGATCAGGGTTAGCGAAATCTTGTTTTAGCTCTTCTTGGCGAAGCGTGAAGGCATCAGACACGTATTTAACGAAAATTAAGCCAAGCACCGCATGTTTGTATTGAGAGGCATCGAGTGACGCACGGAGTTTGTCTGCGGCAGTCCAGAGCTTACCTTCTAGCTCTTTGAGGAATAGTTGTTCTTGTTCGTTCATTACGGGTTTCTAGAGTTTGGAAAATTGGCCTTATGATACCAGTCACTACGCAAATTTCCTTGAGTTCTGCCTTACTTAACAGTGATTTTTATGAAGTAAGGAGCACATTATGGTTGCTTGGAATAAAGGAAAAAGAGTTGGGCAGAAGAAAGCGTTCAAATTGGAAGACATTTGGCGAATCCGTATTCGGTTGGAGCTTGAGGAACGGTTATTTGAATTGGCGCTGTTTAACCTTGCCATCGATAGCAAGCTCAGAGCATGCGACTTACGTAACCTAAAGGTACAAGACGTTAGCCGCAGTGGCTGCGTTATGTCACGAGCTATTGTGAAGCAACAGAAAACCCATCAAGAAGTGCATTTCGAGATCACGCCTAAGACCCAACAAACCTTATCTCAATGGATTATCCTGAATGGTCTGACACCAACCGACTACGTATTCCCAAGTCCACGCCGTGAAGGGCAACCAATCTCCTATCATTACTACACGACTATGGTTAACAGATGGGTAACGGAAATCGGTTTAGATGAATCTCAGTATGGCACACATTCGCTACGTAGAACCAAGGCTTCTTTGATCTACGCTAAAACCAAAAATCTTAGGGCTATTCAGTTACTTCTGGGTCATGCTAAGCTCGAAAGCACGATTGAATACCTTGGTGTCGAAATTGAAGATGCGCTAAGGATTTCAGAGAGTTGTGAGACTTGAGGAGTTCACTTTAATGCCTGCTAAACAAAAGCAAAATGTGCGTACTAGGTTTAATTATCGATTAAAAGAGTTGCATATCCATAACCTGAAAGGAATTACCGACTTTTCTTTAGAGTTCAACCAAGAGAAAAGAGTAACAGCGATAATTGGTATGAATGGTTCAGGCAAGTCCACAATCATTCATGCCCTCGCATGCTCTTTCAAACCTAAGGGTAAGCAAACCTCAAAAGATTACAATCGTTTATCTGATTTTTTCACACCGAATAAACACACTGACTGGGATGATGCTAGCTTCACTTTAGACTTTACTTTTGATGAAAGAAACCCAAACAAAGAACCACAAGTAACGAACAAAAGTCACAAAGAGCGGTTCTATAAGAAGCAAGGGGCTAAACAAAGTCGTTGGCTACCAATCTATGGTCGTCGTCATGAACGAGAAAGCGCATATATTGGCCTACAAGATCTATCTACATTAAACGAAAACAAAAATGCAACTCGATACAAAGAGTTCGACACAGTTGAACTTGCGCATGAGGCGGCAGATAAGATAAAGCAAGACATGATCTATATTTTAGGTCGAAATTATGCAGCACTTAACAGTCATACCTCCAAAAAAGGTGGGAAAGTGCACACTATGTTTGGATTAGAGCACAACGATGTAGCCTACAGCGAACACTCAATGGGGGCAGGTGAAAAGCGTATCCTTAGCATTTTGTATACCCTACACAATCCAGTCATTGCAAAAGGTGGTTTACTGTTAATTGATGAGGTTGATGTCCTTCTTCATGGTGCCGCATTTAAACGACTAATTGAGAAAATAGTCCAGCGTGCTAATGAAAACAAAATCGAAGTCATTTTCTCTACACATAGAGAAACTATCACCGACTTCAGTGACCAAATAAATATTGTTGGCGTTTTAAATACTGGCAAAAATGTGGTTCCGATGAAAAATACAAACCCTCAAATTATGAGTCAGTTAACTGGGAGTATAACTAAACCGTTCCATATCGCTGTTGAAGATGATTTAGCTGAGGAGATCTGCCTGAATCTAGTATATCGATACCACATGCAGGATTATATCGAAGTTTCCAAATTCGGTGCATGGAGCAACGCTTTCGCTCTCCTTGCTGGCAAGTCTCTAATGAGACATGACATATCGAGCACACTATGTGTATTAGACGGCGATGTTTGTCGAACAGAAAAGGAACGAGATAGTGAAGTACAAAGACACCTGAACGGTAATGACCGAGAGAATGATCGCAAAGTTATATTGCAGCAAATTAAAGAGTTTAAAATCAAACAATTTGCCCCTCAGGGTCAAGTAGGTAGCCCAGAATACAACATTAAAACTTTATTCGAAGAGCAAGAGTTTGACGATCAACGCCTTAATGATCTTGTTGCATTCTCAAGAGGTGTTGTCGGACTTGATGACTGGCATAGTTACTTTGAGCGATTGGCTTCTGCTTCCGGTCACAGGCAAGCAAGATCAAAAGTCTTAGAGTCACTAGAAGATACTGAAGAATGGAGAAATTACTGTGCTGAGATATCCCATTGGATAGAGAGCAAAGCTAAAGAGGTACAAGTAAACATACCGCGACCTGAACGACAATTAGAAGAAACCTAGATCATCAAGTCACTCTCTTAGCGAGTTATCTCAACTAACTCGCTTTTGTCCCTTTTATCCTCACAGCATCAACAAATCCATAAGACGCTATGAAAAATAAAACTCAAACAAAAATTCAAAAAAGATGGAATGATGCGCTTGATAACGGCTCCATTACTACTTCGAATGAGATCGTTGACTTCGGGTTTAGCTCTCAGGGTAAAGATTACTATGATGCTGCAATGGTCTTGCAAAGGAGCAACGTAAATGGCACTCCGTATTATATGCTGTTATCACTATCAATAGAGTGCTACCTAAAGAGTATACGAACGATAACATACTGGAACGGCGGTAGAGGTGTAGGTGTTATGCATGAAAAAGGGCATGACTTATTACTACTATTTTCGAATTTGAGCAGTAAACACCCCGATGATGCTCGCTATTTAATCAACCAGTACCAGATTTGCTATAAAAGAGATTTACGTGATGACCTAGCGAGAATCGCGAACGTATTTACGCATCAGCGATATCCTTACCAAGCAGATCATTCAATACCGCAACCTAGTAGAGGATTTCTGTATCCTAAACAGACCGAAGAAGCAAAGCTAGATAACCACACATGCGTCGATATCACGGCTTTGGAAACCGTGGCAGATTTTCTGAATGAAGAACTAACTTTTGCTACTAACAACTAAATATGTAGCAGAATTGCTTTTTGTCCCCAACCGAGTTACGAGGGCTATTTGTTGTGTGTGATCACCAAACGATTTTGTCATATGTTAGCATTTCAGAGGGCTACAGGACTGATGATTGTTATTCTAATTATATCACAATCTCATAGTGTGATATAATTACATTTATATCACACTATTGAGTTGAATGAGATAGGATCGTCATGGGAAACTTTCCAGCAAATAGAAAAAACCAAGTGACGCTGTCACAGTTACATTCTCAAGATAAAGTAGAAATAGAGTGGCGTAAAACTCAAAAAAAACTACGGCGCTTCCGCGTTAATTTCCCTGACTTATCTGATAGTTTTGCTCCTGACTGGGCATTGTTACCGGCGGTACGAAAAAACTTGGTTGCCTTTGAAGAAAATCGTGGTGGTCATAGCGTCAATACACTAAAGATGCTGGCATTCGTTGTTAGAAAGTGGGATGAGTACTGCAAGTCTCACCAAATTTATAGCTTTCCTATCAATAGCGAAATATTGTTGAACTGGTTCAAATGGCAAAGGCTCGAGTTTAACGTAAAGATAAACAGCCTTAAGCAGTATCGAGCACAACTCAGTTTGTTCCATAAGATAATGGGGGTTGAAGATGTGACGAAGTCGCCTTCGTTAACCAGTTTTTTTAGATCACTCATGAAAGACGAAATGGAACTAAGCGGAACTCAAGTTATTGAGTTACAGGCCAAGCCATTTCGTAAGCATCACTTAAAACAACTGATGGACATTTGGGGTAATGAAAAAATACCACTTTCATACCGAGACTTAACTGTCCTAATCGTCGCCTATGGTACTCTACTTCGAGAAGGGGAAATAGGGAAAATACGCAAAAAGCATGTTAAATTCCTCGAAAATGGCGACATAAACATCTATCGTGTAACATCTAAAACAAGCATATCTCCCGAACCCAAAAGGCTAACCGGACAGTTCTCAAAGATATTGAGGCGTTACATTGAACTGTATTGCACATCACTGGATGAGGATGACTTTGTTTTCTGTTGGCTCACAAAAAAGGGACATCGACCGGCTGGTTACAGGCAGACCCCTATGAGTGGTATGACAATTGACAGAATATATCAGCGTGCTGACCGTTCTCTTGAGAAGTGGGGTTACGGTGTAACGAAAAATCATGATGGTCATCGCTCGGTTTGGAGTGGACACTCTAGCCGAGTGGGGGCTCTCCAAGATGGCTACGCTGCCGGTTTGTCACTTACCCAACTCATTCAGCTTGGAGATTGGAAAAGCAATGAAATGGTTCTGAGATACCTACGTGGCTTAAGTAATGACGATAGCCCGAATCTACTATTGCAGGGTTAGCAATTTCGCCGTAAACCTTTGCCCGATAGGCAGTAAGTAGTCACCCTTCACTATCTATGCAATTCTTGGTCACATTAGGTCAGTTGTGAAACTAATTACCGTTAGACATGGTAACTGACAGTTTTTCAGCGTGAACTGAGTCAGTATCGGACGCCGAGTGTCAGGGATAGGGAGTCCATATCGTTCGTTATGTGCCGTAATGAAATCTCAGTTGTGCTATCAGAATTGTTTCATCTTGATACCGATAAATAATTCGATGTTCATCGTTGATGCGGCGAGACCAATAACCGGATAAGCCATGCTTTAGTGGCTCAGGTTTACCGATACCGTCATATGGTTCACGCTGTATATCTTTGATGAGGATATTGATTCGCTTGAGAATTTTTTTGTCGGTCTTTTGCCAATACAAATAATCCTCCCAAGCATTGGTTGAGAAAGTTAACTTCATTCGAGCAACTCTCTTTCTTGTCCTTTACCAGACTCTAGTTCTGCGACGGATTCGAGTAATCGTCGAGCGTTGGTAGGGGCACGCAAGAGGTATGTCGTTTCTTGCATTGCTTCGTAGTCTTCTAATGAAATCATCACTACAGGTGCTTCGCTCTTGCGTGTGATGATGACAGGGGCATGGTCATTGCAGACTTTTTGCATTGTAGATGCAAGGTTTGCTCTGGCTGCGGTGTAACTAATGGCGTCCATTTCTCACTCCAAACTGTTCATGTACATAATTAGGTACAGATTATAGCGACACATAGCAAATTGCTCAAGCAGACAGCTAACCTTTGGCGATTTTGGTTTGGTCGCGAGGGACGTCGATATCGACCTCTCCATCATCGGTGATAATTGATTTACCCGAGTAGCCATTACGGGAGTTGGACTGGTTCTGGATTGGTGTTTTTGATATCCAAGGTGCTCATCGAGTTCAGCGTTTAATGCCGTTTCAACGGTCACCTTGGTTAGCATTGTTTGGAAGTCATCAAGATTCAGATTCTGTCTTAATTGACTTTGCTGCTGGATGTTCAGTTCCTGAACAAACCATTACCAAATTGATGTCTCCGGATCTCAAGAGGCTATTTTAAGAGCATTTTAATTCTTTTCAGGTTTGACACCCTCCCCTAGCGAATTCGCTAGGGGAGGATGTCAAAGACAACACGTGATTTGATTTTGATTCTTAGTTCACCTATTCTTGTTGTGTTAAATATTAACACAACAAGGTGAAGTTATGTCACGCACAACTAGTGTTACAATTGGCTCTCAGTTAGATGAATTTGTCGGTCAACTCATAGCGAGTGGTCGCTATGGCTCAACAAGTGAAGTAGTTCGTTCTGCATTGCGGTTACTCGAAAGGCAGGAGAAACAAACTACTGCTCTAAAAATGGCAATTGAAGCTGGTGAAAAAAGCGGCGAGTGCTCATTATCCCTCCATGATATCGCGGCCAAAGTAAAGCAGAAACACAATGTATAAACTGTCCAACCTTGCCGCAGAGGACTTTGAGCAAATTTTTGAATACACGCTACTGAACTTTGGCATAGAACAAGCCGATGTTTATACAGACAGTATGCATAACGTTTTGCTAACCCTTTCCGAGCAACCATTGATGGGCTTTGAGTGTACGGAAATTGCTGAAGGGCTTCGTCGTCACGATCATAATAAACATGCTATTTATTATCGAGCACACTCTCATGATATTTACATCATTCGTATTCTTCATCAGCAGATGGAGCCGTTACTGTACTTACATGCGAGTATTTAGTGACTACTCACCGCCCTAATCGGCCGATGCTTCTTATTTCGTTAGCCGTTGCTCGATAGTATCGAGACTTACGCAGCTTCGCGTTAGTTGGTATCGGTGATTTGAACGAAAGTAGCTACATGGTCAACCTAGGCTGGTTCTCGGTACAAGAAATGGTGTCATCGCCGAAGTAAAATTGACCCACCTGAGTCAAACTATCCATTCGTACACATGGACAAAGCGGCGGATTATGATCAATCAGGAGCAACTAGTGGAAATACACGTTTTACATCAGCAAGGGCGAAGCATCCGCCGCATCGCAAAGGATATGGGTATATCAAGGAATACCGTTCGCACTTATCTTCGAAATAAAGACAAATCACATACAGTCTACGGGTATCGTAACTCATTGTTGGACATTTCTGAGTTACGACAATGGGCTGATTTCTACCCTTCGGATAACTTCTGGCATCCTAAAACGTTAAAGACCACCGTTGTTGGCGGTGGTCGACGTGACAGGAAATGGACATTAACGTGCATTCCTGATCTGCGGTGTCAGATTTACTTTATGCAAAGCTTTCCTCGAAATATGCAATATACTGTACTCTCTGCAAATACTCTTACCTTAATTCACGTTTCAATATTTTTACATATTGGTTTGGGAAGTACTGGAATCGCTGCGGATATAGCTATCAACAAGCTGCCGCCACTCATCAGGCTTGCCATAAAACTCAGTGTGAGGAAGTACTATAAGCTTATTATTAACTTCAAGGATCAGCGTCGGATACCCATAAACCTGTAACCTCTGCATCAACAGTCGGCTTCTCTGTATTTCTTCCTGCTCAATACCTAGATTTGCATTCATAGTTTTATGCCACTGTGCGCCTTCTAATCCTAATTTTACTGATAGCTCCTCGAGTACTTCGGGATGATTGACCTGCTTACCATCAACATAATGGGCATGCTGAATGGCTTTCAACATATCTAATGGGGTGATACCCAATTGCTTTGCTGTTAGAATTGCGCGTGCTGTGATGAAAGAGTCCAAAATCATTTCATCGTTGCCTTTCACTCGCTGGATATATTCTTCTCCAAACTGTGCTCCCGTCATTTTGGCAATGCGCTCGTCATTGGCGAGGATATGACTCCGAAAATCGGGCTCGATAGCCTTGTTGTCAATCATACCGCCGGGGTGAAGCACCAACTCAATCTCGGTGTTAGCTGCAATTGCAGCTAACAGAGAAGTAGCACCGTAACACCAACCACACATCGGGTCGAAAAAGTAGTGTACTTTTACCATTTCATTTCACCCATATGTACTTTAGCACCAATACTTAGAGCCATAGGCAGTTGTGCATCGGGATAGCTTGCAGACATTTTGTCTATCACTTCAGCGCTATTCTGGCTACTACTTTTCGCCTGCTGGAAGTCTGCCAGATACTGCTGCGAATAACTTATAGTGCTTGCATCAAGCTTAGTTCCGGCTTTCATGTGCCCCGGAATGACTATCTCCGGATTTAGCTCCTGTAGTTCTTGCAACTGTTTAACCCATGCTTTCTGGCTACCCTCAGACTGCGCGTCAGCCATCCAAAGGTGCAAATTGCCGTATACGGCGACATTGCCCAGAACCGTTTTGCTAGAAGGAATCCACAAGTAAGGACGATGAGCCAACTCTCCTTGAGTGCCACGAATCTCGATTTTGTGTCCATCAACTGTCAACGCATTGTCTTCGATAGCTTGTGGTAGATACGGTTCAACCGGAGCATTGCTCCCCATTTTAGGCCCCCAAAATGCTAGTTTTCCTGCGAGCTTTTTCTCTATGACCTCAATCACTGCCGGGGTACTCAGAACTTGCGCTTTCGGGAATAGTGCATGTAGTACTTCTGCTCCAAAGTAATAATCTGGGTCGGCCTGACTAATAAAAATAGTTTTCAGCTCTTTGCCACTATCAAGAACTTTTGCGGCAATGCGCAGAGCATCTGCTTTGGTAAAGCCCGTATCGACTACCATGACTTCACTTTCACCGATTACTAATGTTGAGTTTACGTGGAAGCTGTTCTTGTCAGCGTTATAAACATCAAGAGTTAGTGGTGTATTTTCCGCTGCGGTTGCATTTGTGGCCAGTAAGACAGATGCGGTGATTAGAGTTAATTTTTTCATACCGTTCTCCTTTAATGTGTTTGGGTACGGAGAGGATAATAAGAAATTGACGTGCTCAGAAAAACACACCAAACTGAGCATTATTGTTTCTTTATTCGAGCGAATGTATGGATAGGCTAACAGCCGCAAAAGTATTTGTTGATGTGGCAACGACTGGCAGTTTTACCGCCACAGCAGACAGGCTGAATATGTCTCGTCCCATGGTGACGAGATACATTGAAACGATGGAAGCTTGGCTGAATACCCGCCTGTTACATCGAACCACACGAAAAGTTTCTTTGACCACAGCGGGCGAAACATGTCTGGAAGAAGTTAAACAATGGCTTGGGCAAGCAGAAAGCCTAAGCGGACTGGCAGACGCCAGTGGTGAATTGTCGGGTACAGTTCGGTTAGCAACCAGCATGTCATTTGGTTATTCTCAGTTGGTGCCAGCTATTCAAGAGTTTATGGTAGAGAACCCCAAAGTAAATATCGATATCGACTTGCAAGACTCAGTAACAGACCTGACTGAAAGGCAGATAGATCTTGCTATCCGAATCGCCTCGGCACCTGATCCGTCTCTGATAGGTAAGCCTATATCGGTATGTGAGTCAGTTGTGGTAGCTTCGCCACAGTATTTGACTAAAAATAGAGCCATTTCTGAACCGAGTGATTTAACCAATCATACTTGTCTTGGGTACAAAAATTTCCAACAGCATATCTGGCATTTGACAAAAGATAACGCGCAACAATCGGTAGAAGTTAGGTGTAATCTGACAGCAAATGAAACGACAACCTTACTGCACGCAGCATTGCGTGGCGCAGGCATAGCTATTCAGCCAACTTATCTCGCAAACCAATACGTTAAAAGTGGTCAGCTTAAGCAGGTTTTGCCGAGTTGGAAACCAGATGACCTTACCATTTATGCTCTATATTCTTCCAGAAAGTACATGTCACCAACTGTTCGGACACTGATTGATTATTTATCAGACTATTTTTCCGACACTCGTTGGTAATGTTTTGCCTGATTATTGCCACTACAAGAAATTAAGCTGCTCCATTCAAACGGGACACCTCTGCCAGTCAATGCATCCAAGTGAATTATTGTGCAAAAGTGATATAGAGATTGAGATGCTAATATGTGCCAGTTTTTGGGAGTTTTCTGTCACGGCCTCAGTGCTGTGAACCATGAACAAAAGTACGGTGATTTCAGTGGCACGATCCACCACTGAGTAATTACGTTAACACACAAAGGGGCAAAAGTGCTTCAGAACTACCTCAAAGCACTTACATAGGTCCTCAAAATTTTAAGATATAAAAATGTGCTCTCGGTGGTATCCAAGATAGATTTTTTGCTGTCGATTGAAAGCACCTACATTGTCACAATCCAAAGCCCAAGACTTTATCAACTCACTTTCTACAGCCGTAGAAATCAACACATCCCCCTTATCACTGAAAGAGATGAACCCTTTATCAAACAAATGGTCAATGTGAGGCGCTAACATCAGGCCATTATTACCATCAAGTCTCTCATCATTGCTAGATGCTCTCCAAGGCTTGATATGGCTAGCAATTAAGTGTCGACGATTACTTACGCCAGTGATACGACAACAAGTCTCGATCTGTTCTACACGAGACCTGAAGATTCCTTGACCTCTTCTGGATTTGACTAGTTGCTGAATAGTTGTTTCACCAAGAGTAGAGTCATTGAGCAAATCAGCTTCTATGTCACTCTCTTTTGAATCTATCAATGCCTGAAGAGCATTAGTGGAAATGATTTCTTCTATGATTCCATCATTGATCAGTCTAGATAACTCAGTGAACAATTCTTCAGATAGTTCAAACAAGTAAGCCTGATTACCTCGCCCATTTGGTTGCAGTGGTGAATATTTGCTCGGGAGAAGTGGCCCAATGCAATCCATGTAATCAGCAGGACGAACTCTATTAGTTAGGAAGTGATAATCTAAATCAACTTTCCAGCCTTCATCAGACCAGGCATCGCCAGCCGCGCCGAACTCATCAGGTTTATGAGCTGAATAGGCTGTACGTGTTACTACACTGATAGCACTAATTAGACTAGATTCGAATGACAAGACGATATCACCAACACTTACACGTGTCATATTGTCGTAGAATTGACTTGCTGATCCATTCTTGTTGACCTTTGGAGACCACAAGTAGCCTCCAGAGCTTTCTTGCTTAAACGTACTATTTTGGCTAACCCACCAGTATTTCATAACGTGCCTTCTTTGAGTTTAATTATCACAGAATAACAGGAAATAAGTTTTTGAAATGCTGTCTAGGTGAAAGACTTTACGCCAGTGGCAGTTTTCTGATACGGAATCCCTTGGTGATCACAATTATTTTCAAGCAAGCCAAAACTCGTCATGGGGCAAAGATTTGTTTGCCTTGCCGTGATCAACACGCCCGGCAATGACTCGTGTGGAGCAGCAATGTTAGAAGGTAGGTGCGTCAATCCATCAAAGCCTAAGAATGGTGACTGAGAAATTACCTAATACTCTCCGCAATGCTTTTTGCGAATGATTTTATATTGTTCGCTAACTGAAGGACTGAGTTCAATGTCATACTTCTGAACAACACGTATAAACCTCAAGATATATTGACACTGGTTCTTCGGTGGTAACCATTCATCTAACCCTTTTGCACCTTTTTGGCGATTCAAGCTTGCTTCAACGGCGATCAGATTAGCTTGGTCATTTGCCAAGGATTTACGTTTATCCGCAGTCCAGCCATCTGCTCCATTATCCCAAGCCCACTTCAACGGCACTACATGGTCAATATCAATCTCAGAGGCAGAGTAAATGGTATTGCCAGTAAATAGTGAGTTCCAACGCCCTGATACTACTCGACACTTCTTTTCAGTGTTGAAGTGAACAGGAGATACAGACTGAGCAATCAATGCTTCTGCTCGGGCATCTTGACAATCGCCATTTAGATCAGCCCACCCGTGACCAAATTGGCTACGTGAATATTCACTATTGTCTGATGAGGAATCTGGTTCAGTTTTGATGGAATAACCTTTAGGCAGACGGCCACCACTTTCAAGACAGGCTTCTATAGAATTGAATGGTGTGTAGTTCCGAGTACGATCATAACTCGAAGAATTTTCATCGTGACATATACCGCTACTGCTTAGTTTTACGACTTCAGAACTCAACACGGCAGGAGATACAAATAGTAAGGTAGTAAGTATTCTTATTGCATGAATTGTCAAACTTATCTCCTTGCTCAATAAAAAGTGTCAAGAGGCCCTTAGCCGTTAGTGAGTCACCCTTTGACTAATTGCCATAATGTAATTCACAGCCTCACTCAATATAAGTTCACTGAAATTGGTCGATAAATCAACATCGCTCAGTACAATGATTAAAAGTATGTCATCATCCGTGAGGTCGTTCATTAAATGCCAACCTATTTCGTCGGGATCGGTTCGCATGACTGCTTGACTCATCATATCAAGAAGATTGGTTAAACATTTGTCACAATCCAATTTTGCTCGATGGATTTTGGCTAGAAGCAAGGTCTTTGTATTCATGCTGCTAGGGTAGCGAATTCTGAATTTAAGTAAGCATGAAATACGACTGATATTTTGTGACCTATAGCAAACTTCTGGCTAGCCAAGTAGATCAAAGTGCCGCATGAGAAAAATTTGGGGAAGTCACGATTAACAGAAAATGTGAGTTTGGTCGTCGAAACTGATAATGGGGCAAAGACGTGTTTTTCGAGATATGCGTCAGCACGTCCTTGGACAATTCTCAGTTTGGATTTTTCAGAGATAACGAACACTCGGATAAGACCAGATCGGGCAAAAACAAAACCTGATCCCATTTTCACATTTCTATACTTCTAGTGCTTTATCAAGAGCATCAAGTGATGAAACAATTGTTCCGGCTGTTCCATGCTCAAACTCGACTCGATCTGTTTCCTCATGCGTACCCTTGTTCAAGTATACTCAGTGCGGATCTTGACCGCCAACTCCAAGTAAAGAATCTAATGCAACAACAATATCTGCTTTATTTGGTATAGCTGCTTTGGACTTGTTTAATTTAGAGCGCAAGTTATCAGCTAAAGCTCTTAAGTCCCAAGGAGCATGGACACTGATTGGTTTATCTGTATTGTCACAATGCTTCGCATAGTGTAACCATGCCTTTTCACAAAGGTGTTCCAAAGCTCGACGAGATGACATTAAAGCATCTCGATATTCGGCTTGCGCATACAACTCAGAAGCTGCCAAAACATAGTTTTTAGGGCGCTGAAGAGAAAGCACTTGAACGTGTCGTTCACCTTTTTGAGGCATAAAGATGTAGGATTCTGCGCAGTCAGTTTAAGCAAATCACGATAGTCGTGAAGATAGCTGTCGCGTCGCTTGAATGAGATGTGCTGCTACTTCGCGCACTTTTTGCGGCGTAAATTCGACGCGATTAACACCAACACTTATTGCTGCTAACGCGTGGTTATACATATTCAACACCGGCGCGGCAATTGAACTCATCTGATTCTCTCCTTGCGCGTGCTCTATCGCATATCCCAGTCTTTTTGCTTGTTGAATTTCTGCTAAAACGGATTCTAACCGGACGGTTTTATCCAATCCCTTGGGAATGATGTGTTCAAGATAAGTTTCCTGCACTGTTTTACTACGTGTTGACAAAATGGCCTTGCCAGCGGCGGACTGATAGGTTGGAAAAGTGCTGCCGATGAACACGTTGGACGCTTTGGCCATTGAAGATTCTGTTTTAGCAATAACGACCGTTCTGTTACCCACTTCGATGTTCAAGTAAACGGAGTTATAAGTTTCATTTTTTAATATTTCGGCGATAGGGTGAAAAATTGAAATTGAATCTTGGCGGCTGAAAACGGTCGAGGCTAACTGAAATATCTTAGCCCCCATACAGTATTTTTTCTTTTCACTTGGATCGATACTAATCATATTGTGAGCAAGCAAGGCGTCTATCAGGCGGTGTGTTGTCGAGTAAGGTAAATTGCTCTCTTCAGATATCTCAGATAAGGACAGTGACGAAGTAGATTGAGCTAAGAGCTGAAGTATTTGCATTGCACCGTCAACAGCTGGGGCTTTGGATTTGGTCACGATCATAATTGTTACTCACTTGTTAATTTAATTGTAATCACACTTACTTTTCCATATATGGAAAACTAACTTTTTTATCGTATTCTCATTTGACCGAATTGTCAGTAACTCTATAAAGTCTCTGTAAACAACGAGGAGATGTGTCATGCGTGTTGAGCATAATTTTGTTAACAATGAGTTTGTAGATGTTAAATCCAGCGAACCAATCGCTGTATATAATCCTGATAATGAGCAGCAAATCGCCCAGGTTGCTGCTGCAACATCAGACGAAGTACTCGAAGCGGTAGCTATTGCTAATTCTGCCCAAAAAGAGTGGCGTAAACTTACTAGTATCGAGCGTGGGGTACATTTAAAAAAACTGGCAGACAAACTGGTAGAGCATGCCCCGAAAATAGGCGAAATACTGGCGCTTGAATCTGGTAAAAGCTTAGAAGATTCGATAAACGAAACACTTTATGCTGCCGACATTACACGTTATCACTCAGAGTGGGCTCGACGTATCGAGGGAGAAATCATTCCTAGTGATACGCCGGAAGAAAACCTATTTTTACACCGTGAACCTATCGGTGTCGTAGCTTGCCTAATTCCCTTTAATTATCCGGTTTATACCTTACTCAGGAAGATCGCGCCTGCATTAATTACAGGTAACACCGTTGTTGTCCGTCCTAGCAATAATACTCCGTGTTCTGCATTCGCGATTGCACGAGCCATGGTTGAAGCAGAACTGCCCCCTGGTGTAGTGAATATCATGACTATGGATCATGCTACTGCAGAAACCATGTGTACCCATCCGAAAGTCGGCATGATTACATTGACGGGAAGCGTCGGAGCAGGACGAAAAGTGCTTGAATACTCGCAAGTCAATATTGCCAAGTCTTCTTTAGAACTGGGTGGGAAGACACCTGCCATCATCGCACCTGATGCTGATTTAGAAAAAGCAGCTCGCGAAATCGTCGCTTCTAAAACAGCAAATTGCGGGCAACTATGTACTTCAGTAGAACGTGTTTATGTACATGAGTCAATCGAAGCGGTGTTTACGCAGCTACTAAAGCAAGAAATGGAAAAGGTGCAATACGGTTCGAGAGCGGAGAAATCCAGCAACATGGGACCTCTTGTCAACGACAATGCACGTCTCAATATTCACCAGATGGTGGAACGGGCGATTGATGATGGCGCCGAACTATTGTTGGGCGGGTATATTCCTGAGCGAGCCGGTTACTTTTATCCACCTACGATGTTAGTCAACTGCCGACAAGATATGGAAATTGTGCAAGAGGAAGTCTTTGGTCCAGTTTTGCCAATTTTGACTTATCAAAATATCGATGAGGTCATTGAACTGGCGAATGATCATCAATTCGGATTAGCCTCTTTGATGTACACAGAGAACTACCGTGATGCAATGAAAGTTGCAAACAATATTGAAGCAGGAGAGTTCTACATCAACCGGATACCTTCGGATCCCTATCAGGGCTATCACCAAGGCTGGAAACGATCAGGCCTAGGCGGTGACGATGGTAAACACGGAATGCTGGACTACACCCAAACACGTTTAGTTGTTGCTAAATACTAAATAATCCACTGTTACCCTACGAAGGGCGTGCACTACTAATAATATTTACCCAAGCACGCCCGTCTGACAAAAGGACGGAATCATGCCAAACGCAACTATGGAACAGGTTGTACGTACACCTACCCCTGTTAAACAGAATCTAAGTCGTTATTTTCAGTTTATTTTACTGTTACTGGCTGGCGGTGCTATTTATCCTCTTTTGTATCTGAGGCAGAACTTTGAAGTCTCAATTCTAGAAACATTTAATATTACTATCAGCGAATTGGGTAGTTATTATTCGATGCTTGGCGTCATGTATATGGTGTGTTATCTGCCAAGTGGTTGGTTGGCTGACCGCTTTACCCCCCGATTATTGATTACTTTTTCTATGGCAGCTACTGGTGGACTGGGGCTATGGTTTGCCTCCATTCCGTCTAAAGAACTGTTGCCGTATATCTTTTTAGGTTGGGGGTTAGCTGCTGGATTGACCTTTTGGGCGTCATTAATCAAAGGTGTCAAAATACTTGCGAGCAAAAATGAGCAAGGCCGCTTCTTTGGCATACTAGATGGCGGACGGGGTTTAGTTGAGGCGGTACTGGCGACAATAGCAATCAGTATCTTCGCGTACTCTGTTGAATCCGCGGGCGAATCTACGTCAGTTGCGTTGAAGAAAGTTATTTACATGTATTCCTATACTTGTCTGGCGTTAGCCGTTGTGATTTTTCTATTCTTTAGAAAAAGCGGTGATGCTGATGAGAAAAAGGAAAAAGTACAGGGAAGTCTGTTTTCTAACCTGAAGCTTCTGGTCTCTATTCCTGAAATGTGGCTGGTAGCTGGCGTTATCTTTTGTGGTTACCAACTTTTCTGGGCAACGTATTCATTTTCGGCTTACATGCAACAAAGCTATGAAGTTTCGGCCGTAACGGCAGGATTCATTACCGTTGCAAAGTTATGGATGCGACCAATCGGTGGTATTGGTGCTGGTTTTCTTGGCGATCGCTTCCGCAATGAAAATATTCTAGCGATCTCTCTGTTGTGCGCATCTATTGGCCTACTAATGATGATTGCCTTACCACAATTTAATTCGATTTATTTCATCTTAGCATTGGTACTCCTCATTGGCGTGTTGACTTATGCAATTAGAGGATTGTACTGGGCACTGCTTGATGGTTGCGATATTCCGTTGCAGGTTACCGGTCTGGCTGTTGGTGTCATTTCACTGATTGCCTACACCCCCGATATTTTCTTACCTATGTTAAACGGATACCTTTCAGAGCGATACGAAGGGTTAACTGTTTATCACTTTTACTTTGGTTATATAGCCGTTACTGGATTATTCGGTACGTTCGGCTGTTTGAAATTGAAAAAAATGCTTGACGCTAAGCAAGGAGCATAAGCCATGAAAGTTTCACACTTAACGACTCATATTGTTGCGACCCCACCTCCTCATGTCGGTGGCATGTATTGGATTTTTGTTGAACTGCAAACAGAGTGCGGAATTCAAGGTATAGGAGAGGTTTACGCGGCATCGTTTCATCCAGAGGTTATGAAAGTTGCAATACAGGACGTGTTTGACCGTTATTTAAAAGGGCATGATCCTCATCATGTAGAACGATTCTTCAGAGAGGCTTATTCGAGTGGTTTTACGCAACGACCTGACCTTACCATGATGGGCGTCGTGAGTGGCCTGGAGATGGCTTGCTGGGATATCGTTGGTAAAGCCGCAGGTAAGCCTGTTTATGAACTTATTGGCGGGAAAGTGAATGATAAATTGCGTTCATACACGTATCTCTATCCTAAAAATCGCCAAGGTGATTACGATTACGATAACGTTGAACTCGCAGTTGAGTGCGCGATTGAAAATATGGAATTGGGTTTTACCGCGCTAAAGTTCGACCCGGCTGGACCATACTCAGCCTATTCTGGACATCAACTGACACTAGAAGCATTAGATAAGTCGGCAACATTTTGTCAGCGAATTCGTGAAGCTGTTGGTAACCAATGTGATCTATTATTCGGAACACATGGACAAATGTGTGTGTCATCGGCAGTTCGACTGGCTAAAAGGCTAGAGCCGTTTGACCCCCTTTGGTTTGAAGAGCCGGTTCCACCTGGCCAGCATGAAGCGATGGCGCGTGTAGCACAGAAAACAACCATTCCGGTTGCCACTGGTGAACGTCTGACGACCAAATATGAGTTCCACGAAGTTCTACGCAATAACTCAGCGTCAATTTTGCAAATGAATTTAGGAAGAGTTGGTGGGATTTTAGAAGCGAAAAAAATTGCAGCAATGGCAGAAGTGCACTACGCCCAGATTGCTCCACATCTCTACAATGGCCCAGTTGGTGCTGCTGCAAGTATTCAGTTAGCGACAGCGACACCTAACTTTCTTATTCAAGAGAGCATTATGACTTGGGGGGGATTTCATGCTGAAGTTCTACAAAGTCCAATCCAATGGGAGGATGGCTACATCATTCCTTCTGAAAAGCCAGGATTGGGTGTGGAACTTAACATGGATGTCGTCAAGATGGCCTCTCCGTACACTAGCAGAACGCTGCACTTATCTATGGATTCAAAACCCTATGATGTTAAGGCAGAGTCGAGCCAGTCTTGGAAAAAGAAACCGGAGTAAAAGCTATGCAGTATGATTACGTTATTGTAGGAGCGGGATCGGCGGGTTGTATATTAGCCGATCGCCTCTCTGAATCCGGTCAGTTTTCGGTGTTACTGCTAGAAACAGGAGGAAAAGACTCCAGCCCTTGGTTTAAGTTGCCGGTTGGTTTTGCAAAAACCTATTATCACCCTGAGTACAATTATATGTACTACAGCGAGGCAGAACCAAATATGGCGGGTCGTAGTATTTATGCTCCGAGGGGGAAAGTACAGGGTGGGTCTGGCTCGATTAATGCGATGATATATGTTCGTGGCCAACGTAAAGATTACGACGATTGGGCTGCCCGCGGCAATCCTGGTTGGAGCTATGATGATGTACTGCCTTATTTCAAAAAGCTTGAAGCTCACCCGCTGGGTGATACTGAGTTTCATAGTTCAAAAGGACGCATCGGTATCACTCAAATGAAGCACGATGCTCACAAGATTTGTAACTATTTTCTCAAAGGGTGTGAAGAGCTTGGATACCCTCTCAATGAGGATTTCAATGGAGCACAGTTTGAAGGTGCAGGGGTCTATGAAGCCAATATTGCTAAGGGGATGCGTTCCTCAAGCAGCTTCGCTTATCTTGAACCGGCTAAAAAGCGCAGTAACTTAACGATTGTACACTTTGCTAAGACAGAGCAAGTGCTGATTGACGAAAACCTACGAGCTACAGGCGTAGTTGTTGATGTTAAAGGAACGAAAAAACAATATCTTGCGAACAAAGAAGTAATTCTATCCGCAGGAGCTGTGGATTCGCCAAAGTTATTGATGTTGTCTGGGGTTGGCGATCAGGAGCAGCTTACGAAACTCGATATTCCAGTTCGTAAACACCTTCCAGCGGTTGGAAAAAATTTGCAAGATCATTTGTGTGTGAGTTACTACTATAGGGCCAACCAAAAGACCCTTAATGATGATTTAGCGAATTGGTGGGGACAAGCGAAGGCAGGACTGCAATACCTTGTGAATCGCCGTGGTCCTCTGGCTCTTAGCGTCAATCAAGCTGGTGGTTTTTTCAAAGGCGATATAACACATACTGAGCCTAATATTCAGCTTTACTTTAATCCGCTGTCGTACGAGATTCCAAAAGATCCAAACGCTAAATTAGTGCCGGATCCTTATTCGGGCTTTCTTGTGGCATTTAATGCCTGCCGTCCTACGAGTCGAGGTGAAATTGCACTTCGCTCAGCGAACGTTTCGGATGATGCGTTGATTAAGCCAAATTATTTGGACACCGAGCACGATAGGCTGGAAGTTGTGCAGGGTAGCAGATTAATTCGTGAGATCATGGCTTCAAAAGCGCTCACAGAGTTGACAGAGAAAGAAGTCAAACCTGCAGCGACGGTGTATGACGAGAAGACGATGCTAGAGTACTTTGAGCAAAACGGTGGATCAATTTATCACTTGTGTGGAACGTGTATTATGGGGCCAAAGGAAGAAGACTCGGTCGTATCTCATCAACTAAAAGTCCATGGAATTGATGGTTTACGTGTCGTTGATGCTTCCATTTTCCCGAATATCACGTCTGGAAATACGAATGCTCCGGTCATGATGGTTGCTGAAAAAGCAGCAGATATGATTCTTAATGCTAGCTATATAGCCTGAGATGCAACTCCAGCTCAGCCTGATTTTTCGCGACAGCTATTTGTGTGCTGATTAAATGCATTTCGATGTGCGAAAAGCACTGCGGAGTTTAAGCGAATCACTATGAGCAGAAGGGTCTGATTTTTCAGACCCTTCTTGTATTTAATGTCCTTTGACTAGCGTTTGAAAGTCACTTGTTCTTTTTCGTTAAGGTAAATGTGCGTGGTTGCGGGTTGAGTTTCTGCGATCACTTTACCGTTTCGAATAGAATAGCGAACTGGAACTTGACGACGAACCGCATCAAAACCGTTTTTAGCATGAAGGATCAACAGGCTACCTGGTCTTCCCTCTTCAATACCGTGCTCGTTCTGAATGTTCACACTACAACCCTAATTCACACTCATTGATGGCTGCACTAACGCTTTTGCTGTGTATCGTAACTGATTTGCTTACCTACGTTCTTTAGTTGCACCCCTACCTTATTAAACGCCTTTTGGATAGCTGTTGAGACATGCTGGCGACCTTCTCCCACTAAAAATTTTTCTCTATCTTGATTCGTTTCGAATACGCAGACTATTTCTAAGCTTTGTGGAAAAGAAGGGAATTTGACCGTATGAGTCCCCCAAAGAAAACCATCGTAGCCTTTTAACGTATCTTCACAAACTTCGGTCAACACGTCTCTAATTAGATTCTCGACCTTCTTATCTGATTTACGCATGAAGCAAACTTCCTATTTAACACCTTTAAAAAGGTTTCAGTCTACATTGTCTCAAACGATATTGGGCAGTGGAAGTTAGTCAACAGCTTGTTGACTAAATTATTCTTATGAAGGTTTACTGTGTTCTAAACAGATTTAGGGGCAGAATTGAGCTAGACCCTGTAAATAATTCTGTGTAACTGTCGGCGGTTACATGTATTCAGTGAGTCGGTCTTCGAACATAATCATAAAGCGGTTTAGAGCTTGTCGCCAGTTTCTAATCGGCATCGGCCACTTCTTGGAAGCATCTCGGGTAGCCAGGTAGATCACCTTTCTAGCTGATTCATCCGTTGGGAAGAGCTTGCGCTTCTTGATCGCTTTTCTAATAACGCTGTTGAGGGATTCAATGGCGTTAGTCGTGTAAATGGCTCGGCGAATATCCTCTGGGTAGTTAAACAGGGTGTTGAGGTTGTCCCAATGCGCCGTCCAAGAGCGACTGATTTGAGGACACTTACTATCCCATCGTTCAGAGAACTGCTCTAAAGCGAGCAGTGCCTCATCTTCTGTGGCTGATTGGTAGATTTTCTTCAGGTCAGCCGTCACCGCTTTGTAGTCTTTCCAAGGGACGTATTTGACCGAGTTTCGCACCATGTGGAAGATACAGAGCTGTATTTGCGTCTCTGGGAACGCAGTGTTGATGGCGTCAGGAAAACCTTTTAGTCCGTCAACGCAAGCGATAAGGATGTCTTTTACCCCACGATTTTGAAGCTCTGTCAGCGCATTAAGCCAGAATTTGGCACCTTCCGTTTCAGAGAGCCACATGCCGAGCAGCTCTTTTTGGCCTTCCATGTTGACGCCTAACGCAAGATAGACCGCTTTGTTGATGACTTGCTTGTCTTGACGCACCTTAACCACGATGCAATCGAGATAGACGATAGGGTAAATTTCGTCGAGAGGTCGCGAGGGACGTCGATATCGACCTCTCCATCATCGGTGATAATGGACTTACCCGAGTAACCATTGCGGGAGTTGGACTGGTTCTGGATTGGTGTTTTTGATATCCAAGGTGCTCATCGAGTTCAGCGTTTAATGCCGTTTCAACGGTCACCTTGGTTAACATTTTACGGAAGTCATCAAGATCAGATTCTGTCTTAATTGACTTTGCTGCCTCAGTATCGCAAACAGCTACAGGGTTATGGCATACGGGCAAGCATGGGAGATGTCGGTGCTTGTTGGGATAATGCCGTGGTCGAGCGGTTCTTCGGAAGCTTAAAGCACGACTGGTTATTTAAAGTACATCAGCCAACCAGAGAGCATATGAAGAAAGATGTCTCAGCCTACCTAAAGAAAGTGTCCGGTTGGAGCCAACCAGAACATAAATACGAGTTTTTGGAGGAACATCGTAGAGTTGGAATAATCGAAAGTGTTATAGTCCCCCAAAAGTCAAATTTGGAAATCTATCATGCATTCAACCGACGTTATTGAACTCGTTAAACTAGGCATAAACATCGAAATTGCAAAAGACTCTTCTCTACATCCCACAGACGCACTAAAAATCGTAACGATTGCCAGTGAGATTGGTACTCACGTTACCGTGAAGAAGAAATACCATACAGATGTCCTGATGGAGTTGGCAAAAGTAGGACGCGATCACATCACTGTTGCTATTTAAACAACGGACATCTAGTTCTTAACCGCAGATAAAGTGGAGCGTGCAACATATTGGGGGCAATATGCTGCACGTTTTTATCGCCAGAAAGGAGCATAAACTTTCTGACATTAGCGATGTTTAATTCGCTAATCGGTTAAGCTAACTGAGCTGCTGTTCTGTTGTTTTGCGCAATTTCAATCTACTCGATTAGCTTCCAAGCAATTCATTTCTAAACAGGGGCATCGCACCCGTTTGACGACAAACTTCGTTTAAGCGAACCTGAGCTTGCAAGATGTTCTGTTTCCAATTCTCGTCTTGCGCCCACATTTCGATCACAAGTGGCACGACGCACTCCGTTTCTTTCAATGTTCTGAAAACCGCATTGAAATCGACTTCTCCCTCACCAATCACTAAATCACGGAACTGCCCTTTGTATTCAGGAGTGACGCGATATGTGTCTTTAAGGTGAATCTGGGTAATACGTGGCTTACTCAACTTAAGCTCTGTCACTATGTCATAATTCCAACCCGATATATTGCCTACATCTGGATAAGCGGTGAAATAAGGCGAGTCAACCTCGCGGCTCAACACTTCAAATTTGCTTAACGAGTTCAGGTAATCCGTATCCATGATTTCAACTGCTAACATCACCCCAGCGCGCTCCGCCAGTTGTGCCGAGAGCTTCATACCTTCGATAAAACGCAGGTGTGTCGCTTTGTCTGCAGGTTCGTAGTACACGTCATAGCCTGCGAGCTGAATAGTACGAACTCCCAACTTGTACGCCAACGTAATTGCCTTCTCCATATGGATAACAGCTTGCTCTCGCACTTTCGGATCGGCTGAGCCGAATGGAAACTTACGGTGTGCACTCAAACACATCGACTGCAACGGCACTTGATACTCTTCACACATTCGGCGAAGCCCATAGATCTCTTCATCGCTCCAATCTAAACGGCTGCGTCTTTCATCGGATTCATCAACCGAGATTTCAAGGAAATCAAAGCCTAACTCTTTAGTAGTTTTTAGTTTCTCTTCCCAACTTAAGTCATTCGGAAGGGCTTTTTCATATAGCCCAACACGATGGCGCATTAAGTTTTGGTACATAACGCCTCCTAGTTCCAGTAGCGGTTGATTTGTTCTTTTAGTGCTTCAGCGGTTTCTTGCCCTTTTTCACCCGCCAACGCGCGGCCAGCAATAAAGGTTTTCGCTTTAATGCCTTCAAATAGGTACAAATCTTCTGGCACGATGCCGCCTGTGATAGACAGCTCGATACCCAGCTCAGACAGATCACGCATCTTCACTAAGTCTGATTCTGTCCAGCCCACACCCGCCAACTCAGCATCACGAGATCGGTGATAAATCGCTTGTGTAATACCAAGGTCAACCCAAGCTTTGGCGTCGTCCATAGTCCAGTTACCGTAGATCTCGATTTGAATTTCGCCATTGAACTCATCAGCGACTTTCTTACACGCATCAATGGTTGCAATGTGCGCAGCTGCCGAAACCGTAATCCAGTCAGCACCGGCTTCAAATGCCATACGAGCCAGAATCGCGCCGCCATCTGTTGTTTTCATATCACACACTAAAATGTGGTCAGGATGGTTTTTACGCAGTGTCGAAACCGCCTTCATTCCTTCAGCGAACGCAAGGATAGTCCCCACTTCAATCACATCTACGTAGCTCTCTACGTTGTTCGCAACTTCAATAGCAGCAGGTAGGTTCGTTTGGTCTAGGGCGATTTGAATCATTGGTTTAGTCATGGTTTTATCCTTTAATTTGTTCACGTATTAGATGGGCAAGGCCATCTTGATTGTTGTCTGTTTTGCATACGGCTTGAGCGTTCGATTTGACGGTGTCGTCAGCATTAAACATCGCTACACCTAAGCCTGCGTACTGAAGCATTGATATGTCATTGTGATTGTCGCCAATGGCAATCACTTGGGAGGGCAGAAAACCCAGTTCCTTCACGTATTCAGCAAGGCGTAGGCCTTTGCTATTGCCCTTAGCAGCAAAGTCGATTCGGTTCGACCACGAACGTTCGCCGTTAAAATGATCTTTGACCCAAGGCGTTTGCATTAAGTGATCGACCGACTCTTGCTCCCCTTCCACCACAAACTTCCACACATACTCAGTGTTCTTCGCCGTTTCGGAGAATGAATCCACGCGATAGATATTTGGCTTGTGGTGCTCTGGCGCTTGCTCTGCCCACTCTTCCAACGCCAACATGTAGGCGAATGGGTTGTAGTTGGAGTAAGTCATCGCATCGGTGATGTACATCACCATCTTCAGTTTGTGTGCCTGCGCTAGGTCGATGAACGTCTGAGCGTTCTCGTGCTCTATTGCGTTATGAGTTAAAACGGTCTCGGTTTGGTAGTCATACACGTAGGTTCCGTTGCAGCAGATAATTGGAGTATCTAGTCCTAACTCATAGTAATAAGGTCTTGCTGCAGTGTGATGCCTGCCCGTCACGATCATTACATGGCAATGTTGCTTGGTCTCTTGGATCGCTTTTTTCACTTCAGGATGGATGGTGTGATTATCGGTCAACACGGTTCCATCAAGGTCTAACGCCAATACTTGATACATCGCCTATCCTCGCATCACGCTTATTGCTGCCCGTAGTAAGCGTTTTCACCGTGCTTACGTAGGTAATGTTTGTCTGATAGCTCCGGCTGAATCTTGATGCCGCTGTTCAGCGAACGTGTAGCCAATGCCATGGCCGACACTTCCTCTAGCACCACCGCGTTATGTACGGCATCTTTGGCATCTTTACCCCAAGAGAAAGGAGCGTGTCCCGCCACAATTACACTCGGAACTGCCATCGGGTCTACACGACGCTGAATAAACTCTTCGATGATCACCAAGCCAGTATTCTTCTCATACTGATCGGCGATTTCGGTGCTTGAGAGCTTGCGAGTACACGGGATATCACCATAGAAGTAGTCAGCGTGCGTTGTGCCAAGAGCAGGAATATCAATGCCCGCCTGCGCCCAAATAGTTGCACTGCGAGAGTGGGTATGCACAATGCCGCTGATTTCTGGGAACGCTTTGTAGAGCTCCAGGTGGGTAGCTGTATCACTTGAAGGATTCAGCTTGCCTTCAATAACGTTGCCTTCTAAGTCCACTACCACCATGTCTTCAGCCGTCATATCACTGTATTCGACACCCGATGGTTTAATCGCTATCACGCCATTTTCACGGTCAAACTCAGAAACATTGCCCCAAGTAAATGTCACTAAGCCGTACTTAGGAAGCTGTAAATTCGCTTCTAAAACACGTTGTTTCAATTGGCTATATTTGGACATATCGACTCCTTAAGCCGCTTCAGCTTGTGCGAGAGCCATATCAATCAGGTTCGCCACATCTTGCGGTGTTTTACATGCACGCAGTTTTGAGAAATCTTCATCAAATTCGATCAGGTTCGCGACCTGCATCGTGCCTTCGATGTGTTCTTCTGAATCTTTACCTGCCAAAGTGATCAGCACATCGACAGGCTCATCAACGTCGTCAAAAAGAATTGGGGTTTCTAGTACCGTTAGCGCAAAGCCTGTTTTGATTACACCATCTTCAGGGCGGCAGTGTGGTAGAGCAAATGCGTCGTGAATACAGATATATGGGCCTTCAGCAGAAATTGCTTTGATGATCGCATCGTAGTAACGCTCTTCAGCAACACCTGCTTTAACTAGTGCATCAGTACCGATTTTGATAGCCGACTGCCAGTCGGTTGCTTTGGCATTAAGTTGGATTGAGCTGTTGGTAATCAGAGATTCTTTCAAATTCATGTTTTGCTCACTTAGTGATTTGTTATTAGTATTTTTATTAGCCCAGCCGCTTTGCCGCTGGGCTATTTCAATTATTTGTGGAAGTTGTTTTCGATAAGTGACATTAATTCATCACCAAAGGTTTTCACCATGATCATGTTCTTCACTGCTAGCTGCTGTTTACCTTCTGGTAAGTTGATAATCTTTTCTGCCAACGCAACTGAAGTCACGATGATGTCGAATGAACCTAAGTGTGATTTGTAGTCTGTGATTGCACTGTTGAATGTGGTTGCTGGAACCCCTTTCTTATCTAAGAACTCTTTGATCTTCTTAGAACACATCATTGAAGAACCTTGACCAGAGCCACAGCACACGAGAACTCGTACTGGTTTCTGTCCAGTGGCACTGCTAGCTTGTGCAGCTTCAGCCAACGCTTGAGATTTTACTGGCGCTTGAGAACTAGGCGCTTCAACCTCAACTTCTACACCTTCTGGTGTTACTGCTGTCATGGTTTGTGCTTGTTGCGCTTCGCCGTCTTCTTCAGCACGTAGTGCTTTCGATGCGAAGTACATGTACACACCAGAAAGAGCGACAACAACAAAGAAGAACATGCTAGAGCTTGAGACACCTTGCATGATTGGTGGGAATACAAGAGCCCAGTCAGCCATACCCATCCAGCCGTTAAACTCAGTACCTGATTGTGCGAAGATGTGAATCGCCCAAGCTGAACCAACCACCTCGATAATGCCCATCACGAAACAGATCTTCATTACCGCTTTCCAGCCACCGAAGTGGTTAGCGAACACACCAATCGTTGCGTTAGAGAAGAACATTGGAATAAAGCCAGGGATAATCATGATTGGCGCATCGAAAGCCAGCATTGCCAATACCGCGGTAAATTGACCCACAGCACCCCAAAGGAAACCGAACACCATTGCGTTTGGTGAGTATGCGTAGATAGCCGCACAGTCAATCGCAAGAACCGCATTCGGGATTAGGCGTTGAGAAATACCGTTGAACGCTTCAGATAGCTCGGCTACGAACATGCGTACACCGGTTACGATAACTTGAATTGCAACTGCGAATTTCAGGCCAGTCTCAAAGATGTATATGACCCAATGCGTTTTGCCTGCCATTTCTTGAAGGTTATCGATTCCAAATGAGAGAAGAATCAATCCGAAGAAAGCTGTCATCACAAGAGTGGTTGCAGCAATACTGTCGTGGAAGATATGTAGCCATTTTGGCAGGTTGATGTGGTCAACGCTGTCGTTTTTGTCACCTAGCTTAGGAGCTACTTTAGTTGCAACCCAAGATGCAAATTGCTGTTGGTGACCAATAGAGAAGCCAGCTCCGCCTGTCACTTCTTGTGTAGGCTTGAACATGATGTTGGAAGAGATGCCCCAGTATAGTGACATCAAAATTGCAGAGTAGATGATGGTTTCCCACATACTCGCGCCAAGCACGAAGTAGAAAACAGCAATCAAGCCAGCTTGTTGGAACATGATGTGTCCCGTAAGCATAATGGTGCGGATACCTGTGATCCTGCGGAAGGCAACTAATAGAATATTAATACCCAGCGCCATAAGGACTGCATACCCAACCCAAGAGTAATTGTCACCCATGGTTTCCATAGTGGCCATCATGGAGGTGTAAGGGTCGATTACCGAGCCTGTTAGTCCATGAATTTCACTCATTTTTTCGATAACCGGTTTAAAACCTGCTACCAGTGTTCCCGCACCCACTTGAACAATCATAAAACCAACAATGGTTTTAATTGAACCGGCGATAACGGTTGTTGCGTCACGTTTGAGAAGGATGTAACCGAGACAAGTTACGATACCAAGCAGCAAAGGTGCTTTGGTCATAACCTGACTGTAAAAAATATAGAAGATTTCGTATAAGAACTCCATATCTTTACCTCTAATATGATTTGTAGTTTTAATGATTTGTAGGGTTCAGTGATGTCTTTCACTGCTCACGAGATAGACTTTAACAATCAAAAGTAATCATTCAATGCTCACTTGTGATTGCTTTGATTTATATCAATTATCTATCCTTACAATGTGCCCAATTGAGCGTCGGATCACGCAAAGACAATAAAAATTAATTAAAACAACAACTTAAAAAACAACGTGAGTAAGGCCTTATTTTCTTAACCTGAATGTTTGACAATCACAAAGGTGATTATTAGAATCAAAATAAATCAAAACTAATCATAAAGTTGTCACAGCGACAAATAGAGTGATAAACATGAACGAAGTGCAAAGACACAACGGTATCCTGTCGTTACTAGAAGAAATGCAGACGATTAACGTCTCTCATATTATTGATAATTTTAGTGTTTCACCGGCTACGGCTAGACGTGATATCGCAAAATTAGATGAGCTAGGCAGACTTCGAAAGGTACGAAATGGCGCCGAAAGAATAGAAAACCAAAAGAGAAAATGGTCACCGCTCAATATCAACAGTACTGAGTTTTATGAAGAGAAAGCCCAAATAGCGCATGCCGCAGCCGAGCTTTGTCAGGCGGGTGACACCGTAGTCATAAACTGTGGTTCAACCGCTTTCCTATTGGGTCAGCAACTGTGTGGGGATGATGTTCAGATCGTGACCAACTACTTCCCACTCGCCAGTTACCTGATCAACGAAGATCATGACGACGTGATCATCATTGGTGGCCAATACAACAAGGCACAAAACATCTTTTTAAACCCAGCACCAAACTCATTGGGTGGCTATGCCGGGAACTGGATGTTTACGTCTGGTAAAGGGTTAACTGATGCGGGTCTCTATAAAGCCGACATGCTAACCGCGGTTGCCGAGCAACAGATGTTAGAACAAGTCGACAAGTTAGTCGTTGTGGTAGACAGCTCTAAGGTTGGCCAAAGAACCGGAATGTTGTTTTGTGACACTAAACAAATAGACATAGTAATCACCGGTAAAGATGCCAACCCAGACGTGGTTAAAAAGATTGAAGATCAAGGGACACAAGTTATCTTAGTGTAAATCTAGTGAGTTAATCCACCCTCAAATAATAATAAATTTCAGCTCAGTGCCTTAGTAAAAATTAAGGTGCTCGGCTCTCTACATCCAAATTAATCAATTTATCGAAATAAAAGGTATTATTATGAGCAATGTAAACGAAATCACTCGCGAGTCTTGGATACTAAATACATTCCCTGAGTGGGGCACATGGCTAAATGAAGAGATTGAAAAAACCATTGTTGAACCAGGCACGTTCTCTATGTGGTGGCTTGGTTGTACAGGTATCTGGTTAAAATCAGAAGAAGGCGCAAATCTATCAATGGACTTCTGGTGCGGAACTGGCAAGAAAACACAAGCTGTTCAAAAAATGAAAAACCAGCACCAAATGATGCGTATGGGTGGTGTTGAAGCACTTCAACCAAACCTACGTACTGCTATCTTCCCTTTAGACCCATTTGCGATTAAGGAAATCGATGCGGTAATGGCATCTCACGACCATGGCGACCATATCGATATCAACGTTGCAGCGGCGGTTCTACAAAACTGTGGTGATCATGTAAAATTCATTGGTCCTAAAGCGTGTGTAGATTTATGGATAAAATGGGGGGTACCAGAAGAGCGTTGTGTTGTCGCTAGAGTTGGTGACGAGATAAGAATTAAAGACGTAAACATCAAGGTTCTAGATGCGTTCGATCGAACAGCACTCGTAACACTTCCTGAAGGTACGTCTTCTCTAGACAAAGACATTCTAGACGGTATGGATGATCGCGCGGTGAACTATTTAGTAGAAACAACAGGGGGTTCTGTTTACCACTCAGGTGATTCACACTACTCAAACTACTACGCTAAACACGGCAACGACCATAAGATCGACGTTGCATTACTTTCTTACGGTGAGAACCCACGTGGCGTAACGGATAAAATGACCTCTTCAGATATCCTTCGTGCTGCTGAATCTCTGAACTGCGAAGTAGTTGTTCCATTCCACCATGACATTTGGGCTAACTTCCAGAACGATCCACGTGAAATCGAAATGCTATGGAATATGAAGAAAGAGCGTCTTCAATACGGTTTTGCTCCTTTCTTCTGGCAAGTGGGTGGTAAATACACATACCCAACAGATAAAGGCCGCATGCATTATCAGCACTTTCGTGGTTTTGCAGACATTTTCAAGAACGAGCCAGAATTACCTTACCGCGCATTCTTGTAAGCTTTTCTCATCATTAAGGGAGCGATTAGTCGCTCCTTTTTAATATCCAATGAGCACCAAAATTCCATCACTTCGGGAACATCACGCGTTAATTTGAGTTGAGTCTCCCGAAGCACTGGATGTTCAGTTCAAAGGATATTCAGTCCAAAGATATCTTTGATATCAAAAAGTACTCGTTCAGTTTTCTCTTTAGATACTTGGCTTCCTTTAGTCAAAATGCCGATTAACTGTGCCTTATCATCTAATAGTTCTGCTCTTTTCGCTCGAATAGGTCGAAGTAGCTCTTGCAGACATTCTTCAAGGATTTTTTTTGTCGTTCCATCACCAAGACCTCCACGTTGGTAGTGCTCCTTCAATTGAGTGATGTAGTCTGAATCTGGGTGAAATGCATCAAGATATGTAAAAACAACATTTCCTTCAACACAACCAGCATCCTCAATCTTCAAGTGATTTGGATCGGTATACATTGATTTTACGGCAGCACTGATCTCCTTCTGGGAAAAACCAAGGTTGATAGCATTTCCCATTGATTTTGACATTTTGTTCTTTCCATCTGTGCTAGGTAGACGTGATGCATTACTTAGTAGTGGGCGGCATTCATTGAGGACTGTTTTTCCTGCTAGGGTATTTATTTTCCTTACAATCTCATTCGTTTGTTCAAGCATTGGCAATTGATCATCCCCAACAGGAACGAGAGTCGCGTTGAAAGCAGTGATGTCAGCGGCCTGAGAAATTGGATATGTCAAAAAGCCAGCAGGGATTGAACGTTCGAAGCCTTTATTTTTAATCTCACTTTTCACCGTAGGATTTCGTTCCAACCGCGCGATTGTCACAAGATTACTGTAATACATCGTTAGCTCAGCTAATGCGGGTAATTGCGACTGGAGACAAATTGTTGTTTTACTCGGGTCGATGCCTACCGCAAGATAATCTGCGACGACATTAAGTATATTGGAAGATACCTTAGATGGATTGTGAGCGTTATCTGTTAGACCCTGCATGTCAGCGACAAGAATAGTCTGGTCGTGAACATGTTGCAAAGAGACACGCTGCTTCAAAGATCCGATATAGTGGCCAAGATGCAATGGGCCTGTAGCTCTGTCACCTGTTAAAATGATTTCTGATTTATCAGAGGGTTGATTAGTGTTCATGATTGTATCTCCTAGTATGCAAATAGATCGCTACTGGAGATAATGAGAACACAGTCCTAGCTACCTTCCAGCAGCTTAAGAATGTGACAATCCCGTGCCGCTCTAGTTAGAGCGCCACCAAAAGAAAAATAATGAAGGTGTTGTGGTATGTTTCATCCCATCAAACTAACAATAATTAATTTTAAACTCAACCCCTGAACAAACCATTACCAGATTGATGTCTTCGGATCTCAAGAAGCTATTTTAAGAGCGTTTTAATTCTCTTCGGGTTTGACACCCTGTAT
>NZ_JCBDGK010000048.1:0-91963 GCF_059834005.1 Vibrio sp. R12-SW3-ISO1 | reverse complement strand
GGCGAAGTTTTCCA
The DNA here is from genome assembly GCF_059834005.1 of Vibrio sp. R12-SW3-ISO1. Lineage (NCBI taxonomy): Bacteria > Pseudomonadati > Pseudomonadota > Gammaproteobacteria > Vibrionales > Vibrionaceae > Vibrio > Vibrio sp. R12-SW3-ISO1. The sequence goes on along the minus strand of NZ_JCBDGK010000048.1, from coordinate 91,949 downwards.
CCAGTGTTTAAGTTGTTTTGAAAGCAGATTACCCGAAACCAAATAAGCAACCAAACACCCACTGACTTTTTGTGATTCAAGAACCACAAAACTCACTATGTTTCAGCCAAAATTCCAACGACCACGAAATGCGAATTTGCAGCGACTAAGTAGTTCTTGATCCTGAGAAACCCAAAGCTGCAAACTTAAAGCGAGAACGAAAGCCTCGATTAACTTGTCCTTTCCATACTTTAAGCCCGCGAGATTCACAACCAACCGACTGTGAAAACCAATGAGGCAACCCGCGAACCTTGGCATGTTTTACGGCTGGAGAGGTTCAAGAATTTGAGCCGACAATGCCAAGTTGCCGACTTAGAAAAACGAATGCTCAAAGATAACTAAGAAGATGAGAACAAAGAACTTTACTGCCCGTCGCCTAACGCTTTGTATACAACCCCAAACCACCTAACCCAACCAACTAGCGCCGCCTATTCTGCATCGGTTCTGTGAACGAAATCTGCTAAATCCTTGCAAAACAACTCGCTAAAGGATGAACCCTTATGATACTGGTCGCAATGTGCGGCAAAGTGCAGTCTAACACCAATAGGGCAGCGTACACTGTTTTATATCCGTTAACCGACACACAAAACGTCATGAAAATCCAATCACCGTTTCTGCAACAAGTGACCGATTATATGCGAGCATCGCACTATGCCAATAAAACGATTGAGGCTTACGTGTCGTGGATCAAACGCTATATTCTCCATCATGATAAACAGCATCCGAGCACGCTTGATGTCCAGCATGTTGAGCAGTTTCTCTCGCACCTATCGCTTGATCGAAATGTCGCGGCGAATACTCAGGCTCAAGCACTAAACGCGCTGGTTTTCCTCTATGAGCATATCTTGAAACAGCCGATTAAAGTCGACATCCGATATCGAAAAGCGACCAAACAGAAAAAACTGCCAGTGGTGTTAACCAAGCAAGAAATCCGTGCATTGCTCAAGCATACCAATCCCAAATGGCGCTTACCTATCCAATTGATGTATGGTTCAGGTTTAAGGGTCAAAGAGTGTGTCAGGCTGCGCTATGGTGACGTCGATTTTGATTTTTACGCGTTGCGTATCCACCTCTCCAAGGGGAATAAAAGTCGCATTGTGACCTTGGCCAAAGAGCTGTGTCCGGCACTGCATCAGCAAAGAGAAGCAGTGGCACACCTTTGGCAAACCGACCTGCTCGCACCGGAGTATGCCGGTGTGATGATGCCTAGCGCGCTAGACAAAAAGTATCCGGGCGCCAACAAAACGCTCAATTGGCAATTTCTCTTTCCTTCCGACAGACTTAGTGTCGATCCCGCATCTAATCAAACTCGCAGGCACCACATTGATGTCACCACCATTCAACGAGCGATTAAAGCGGCGGCCAAACGGGCCAACATTGAAAAACCTGTGACCTCACATACGCTGCGCCACTCGTTCGCCACGCATCTTCTTGAGAGTGGCGCCGACATTCGAACCGTGCAAGAGCAGCTTGGCCATACGGATGTCAAAACCACTCAAATCTATACCCATGTGATTGAACGTGGAGCAAGCGGCGTTATCAGCCCATTCTCAACGCTTTAAGCTTGGTATTCCACCAAGCAGACAGGCGCATCAATTGCGCACTCATAGCCGGTGGGCCTGAATGCATCACTGAGGGTCTCTCGATGAAAACTGACGATGTTGTTGGAGTGCTGATTGGCCACCAGCAGCCAATGCTCACACGCGCTCAGGGTAAAATCGCGCGGGAACTGACCTTGTGTATCGACTCTGCCAATATTCTGAGGTGGGGTCACTGAGACATCCAAAATAGAAAGGCAGTTCTGCTTACGACAGGAGACGTACACGTAGCGCTCATCTTGGCTAAGGTAAATCGCACTCGCCGCCTCATAGACTGTCTCTTTTGGCAATAGCGGGATCTCAGCGCTCTGAGACCAGCGGCCTTGAGAATAGGTCAGCACTGCAAGCGTTTCAGAGAGCTCACACACCACATAAGCGAGGTTGCTAGCTTGATTGAATACAAGGTGACGCGGTCCACTGCCGGGAGAAAGGGCCACGGAGTAGTCGAGTTCAAACGACGCGAGCGAATCTTGATGACGATAAAAATGGACCCGATCACTGCCTAAATCGACCACCACCAACTGTCCATCGATAAAGGTGACTTGATGCGCGTGCGGGCTTGATTGCCGGTGAGTCTTAGGTCCAAATCCGTCAATAAAAAGCGTTGTCGACGTAGAAGAAGGGTGATGATTCTCATCGAGTAAGTGAACACTTACATTGCCACTGCCATAGTTAGCAACAGCGACAAACCGTTGAGCGGCATCGATGGCGATATGGCAAGGCGCATCGCCGTGGATCGGCGCACAGTTCATTGATCCATTCTTCTCCGCTGGTTGGAGATGAACAACTTGCGCCCCCTCTTGCTCGGAGACCTCCGAGAAGGTGTAGAGCCCAGTCGAGGTGTTCACCAGATAGGAAGGATTACGCAGCTCACACACATCCTCTAAACGTGTGATTTCTCCTGTCTGGGTATCTAGGGCGATACGGGCAATGCCGCGGCTTTGGCTAGGGGCATCGGTGTAGGTGCCGACGTAAAAGTGTCTCTGCGTTATGGTCATAATGTGTGTCTTGACGGCGTTTGTTCTACCATGCCGCCAGCAGACGCTGGCGGCAATCGTACTGAGCGATCAGTTATAGAAAGTGTGAAGTAACCTCTCAGTCGGCGTGACGATGGCGACAATGATTTCATCCATGATGATGGCATTCTCATCAATCACATGCTGATAGTTCGTGCGCTTGGATCACCAACCGCTGGATGAATCAAAATGACAAGGCGCCAACAACGGCGCCTTGTCACTTACTCACGTAAACTTCTCACTTGCCCGCGTAAAGAAGTGTAAATAGCTCATTTGGTGTTTGCATAAATTATGAACCCGAGTATAGTGAACTCAATTATGAGCCAATACATTATTTGGACCTTTACATTAACTAAGGAGTCACTATGGCGACTTACCTCTATACTCGCTTCTCACCCAAAAACCGAGCGTATCAAGAACACTTGGCCGCACTACAAGCACACACCGGCGATGCCAAGCACTTTGAAGACCAAGTACAAGGCTGCGTGCCACCCAATGAACGGGAGCAATTTCAATCGCTCTTCAACAATCTACAATCTGGCGATACGCTGGTGATTTGGTGGTTCACCGTGTTTGGGCGTGATTTTAGCCAAGCTCTCGCAACAATCGAGGATATTCTCGACAAGGGCGTGACACTGCAAACCCTTTGCCAACCCATGACCTTTGCGCCTAATTCCGCAGAAACACAAACGCTACTGAGTATGCTCAGCGGCTATGCGCAAGTACAGACACAGCATCGCTTGTTTGCCGCCGAGCAAGGACGCCGAGCACTCAAGCGTCACCCTGAACAATGGAAACAGAAGTTTCGTGGTAGACCTGCCGATCGCAGCAAGCACAAACAGATTGCCGCGCTGCTCTTTGAAGGCCTTACCTTAGCTCAGGTTGCCGAGCAGTGTGATGTCAGTTTATCGACCGTCAAACGCGTTAAAGCCAAGCTCAGTGAGCATGACCACGAAGGTGGATTGCGCCGCCGCGGTCATGGAAAACACGCTCACTTTACGCGCAAAGGGGACCGTTAATGGCCAAGGCGATTCACTTTCGCTCCATCTTACTGGCGTGTCTTATCATCAGTATCGGTCAACTCAGTATGGGGTTGGTCTTTCCAGCGCTGCCTTGGATCGCAAAAGATTTCGCGATCACGCTTGATGAAGCGCAGCTGTTGGTCGGTATTTACCTGCTCGGCTTTGGTCCTTCGCAATTTATCTACGGCCCTATCTCTGATGCCTTGGGTCGCAAAAAGGTGCTGCTGACTGGGCTGCTGATCGCCATGTCAGGTCTTATGCTGATCATTGCGCTTAGCGACTCATTTATGGGCATGGTCGCGGGGCGCTTTCTACAAGGGCTCGGCACTGGCTGCTGCGCGGTACTTGCTCGCGCCTCGACTCGAGACCGATTTAGCGGCCCAGAGCTGCCTGTGGCGATGTCTTACATTGCGATGGCGGCGTCCATTACCCCACTGATGGCGCCGGTGCTTGGCGGCTTTATCAACTTTCACTTTGGCTGGACGATGGTGTTCGTGTCACTGCTCGGCTATCTCGGGTTAGCCTGGGTGGTGATTGCGCTCCGTTTTGATGAAACGCTGCACAGCACCAGCGCTATCCCCTCGCCAAAAGCGATGGTGAGCCAATACCGTGCCCTACTGACCTCGCGCTACTTTATGAGCTTTGCTAGCATCGGCTGGCTTAATTTTAGCTTGATGATCACCACGGTGTCGGTGATGCCATTTATTATGCAAGATCACATCGGCATGACCTCCGACGAATACGCAATATGGGCGCTGATCCCAACACTGGGTATGTTGGCAGGCACGAGCCTGTGCAACCGAGTAAGACCGCTGATTGGCACCAAAAAGATGCTGCTGTTTACCCCCGCCTTACACCTCAGCGCAGCGCTGTGGCTGTTCTTTTGCCCGGTAGAACCACTGTTTTTAATGTTGGGGCAACTGTTGATGATCTTAGGCAATGGTATTGCGCTGCCCTGCGCGCAAGCGATGGTGATGCTGCCCTACAAAAAGCAAGCGGGCGCGGCGGCGGCCATGTCGGGAGGCGGGCAAATGGTCGTCTCTGCGCTAGTGAGTATGACGCTAGTGCAGCTCGGTCTCAGTCAGGCTTGGCATTTATCGTTTGTCATCGCACTGTTTGCGGCAGTGACCCTGAGCAATATTTTGCGCGGGTTTGATGAAATTGAGCGCTCAGCCGCAGCCGAGCGCTCTGCACTGTCCACCGATTGACTTAGCGCTATACGCCACCAAAGCAGAGGTATTTGATGTCGAGGTACTCATCCAGTCCCTGCTTAGCACCTTCTCTGCCGATACCGGACTGCTTTACGCCGCCAAATGGCGCCACTTCGGTAGAGATAATCCCTTCATTGATGCCAACCATGCCGTAGTCCAGCGCCTCGGCGACCCGCCAAGCTCGGCCAATATGCTGAGTATAAAAGTAGGCGGCGAGACCATAAGGCGTATCGTTGGCCTGCTCAATTAACTGCGCCTCATCGTCAAAGGCGATGATGGGCGCGATGGGGCCGAAAATTTCATCTTGGACCAGTGCCATCGTGTGCTCAACATTTGTCAGCACCACTGGCGCCATAAACTGCCCGTCTAACGTCCGCGCTTTGTTGGCAACGACCGCGCCTTGCGCTGTGGCCTGCTCCACCAGCGATAGGAGATTTTGTTTGGCTTCATGGGTAATGATGGGGCCTATCTCCACGCCTTCGTCGAGGCCATTACCAACCGTTAACGCCTCCACTTTCGCGACAAATTTCGCCACGAATAAGTCGTAAATCTCACGCTGAACATAAAAGCGGTTGGCACACACGCAGGTCTGCCCAGCATTGCGAAACTTAGAGGCGATGGCCCCATCTACCGCCGCGTCTACATCTGCATCGGCAAACACGATAAAGGGCGCATTACCGCCAAGCTCCATCGATGTGCGTTTAACGTCATGTGCGCTTTGCGCCAGCAAGGCTTTGCCCACTCGGGTAGAGCCAGTAAACGAGAGTTTGCGAATCAACGGAGAAGAGGTAAACCGCTCACCCACCTCTGGGGCGCTGCGCCCAATCACCACCTGAAACACATCAGAGTGGATGCCCGCCTGATACGCCAACTTGGCCAATGCGAACGCGCACAGCGGGGTGAGCTCAGACGGCTTAACGATAAAGCTGCATCCCGCCGCTAACGCCGGCGCCGCTTTGCGGGTGATCATGGCAATCGGAAAGTTCCAAGGCGTAATGGCGCAAGCCACACCCACCGGCTGCTTAATAGTCACAATGCGCTTATCCCCACTCGGTGCGGGGATGGTTTCACCGTAGGCTCGCTTTCCCTCTTCTGCAAACCACTGAATAAAGCTCGCGCCGTAGGCCACCTCACCTCGCGCTTCGGGCAGCGGTTTACCTTGCTCAAGCGTCATCAAGGTTGCTAGTGCTTCTTGGTGTTCGAGCAGCAATGCATGCCAGGTAAGCAGACGATCCGCCCGCGCTTTGGCGCTCAGTGCCGCCCACTCAGGCTGTGCCTTATGCGCGCGCCCGATGGCCTGCTCTATCTCTTGCGAAGTGCTAACAGGCACCACACCCACTGGCTCGCCTGTTGCAGGGTTATGCACGGCAAGCCCAGCGTCGGTGTCTGGTAAAAGAAATGAAATCTCGCTCGGATCAAGCCTATTTTCCATGATGTTCCCCTAACTTGACTATTCTTACTGATTGACAGTTCTTACTGACTGACTGCGCTTGTTCACTGACCGTATGGATTTTCACTCTAAGTGGATAAGAAAAAGGGTGCAAGCGCCCAGTTTCAGGTGTAGCTTGAATTTCAAAGACATCATCCATTTTCAAAAGGAATAACAATGAGTTCAGAGATGATCGCCTTGACCCTAGCCGGTGTCGGGGTTCTAGGATTAGTCTGTCAATGGGTCGCATGGCAACTTAAACTGCCGGCGATTCTATTTTTGTTGATTGCTGGATTACTAGTGGGGCCAGTGCTTGGCCTGTTCTCACCCGAGCAAGCCTTGGGCGATCTGTTTTTCCCCATCATTTCACTGGCTGTTGCCGTGATTCTGTTTGAAGGCAGCTTGACCCTAAACTTCAAACAAATAAGGGGGATCAGTAAAAGTGTTTGGAGTATCGTCACCATAGGGGCAGTGATCTCTTGGATCATTACCTCGTTCGCGACCCATTATTTGCTTGGCCTAGACTGGACCATCGCCTTCCTCTTTGGCAGCTTGACGGTGGTGACAGGGCCAACGGTGATCGTGCCACTGCTACGCACGGTCAGGCCAAGCTCACGCCTGGCCAATATTTTACGCTGGGAAGGGATCTTAATTGACCCATTAGGCGCGCTGTTTGTGGTGATGGTGTATGAGTTCATCGTCTCACAAAGCGAAGTGCACAGCTTAGCCGTGTTCGGCACCATTTTGGTGGTCGGTTTTGGTTTGGGCATCGCAGCAGGCGTGTTGGTGGCCGCCATGATGCGCCGCCATTGGTTACCGGAGTATTTACAGCCGTTTGCCGTGCTGACCATTGTTCTAGGGGTATTTGCCGCCTCCAATTATCTTGAGCACGAATCGGGTCTTTTGACCGTAACCGTGATGGGCGTATGGCTTGCCAACGTCAAAGGCGTCAGCATTGCGCACATCCTCCATTTTAAAGAGAACCTCACCATTCTCTTTATCTCTGGTCTGTTTATTCTGCTCGCTGCGCGAGTGCAAGTGTCCGACTTTGAGCAACTTGGTTTCGCGGCGTTGGTGCTGTTTGCCGTCATCCAGTTGGTGTCTCGTCCGGTGTCGATTTTCCTGTCCACGGCGCGCAGCCAGCTGTCGACCAAAGAGAAAGCCTTCCTCGCTTGGGTTGCCCCGCGCGGTATCGTTGCCGCTGCGGTCTCTTCCCTGTTTGCCATTAAACTGACCTTTTTGGAGGTCGAAGGCGCAAACTTGCTGGTACCACTGATCTTTATGGTCATCATCGGCACCGTAGTGCTGCAAAGTGCCACGGCCCGCCCGATCGCGACTTGGCTGGGTGTCGCAGAACCTTCGCCAAGAGGCTTTTTGATTGTGGGTGCCAACGATGTTGCGCGCAAAATTGGTAAAGCGATTTCAACCTACAACTGCCGAATTCTGATGGCCGATTCCAACTGGGACTACGTACGCAAAGCGCGCATGGACGGATTTGATAGCTACTACGGCAACCCAACCTCGAGCCATGCCGAAGACAACCTCGACCTGATTGGTATTGGTCAGGTGCTGGCGGTCACGCCCGACCAACACTTCAACTCTATTGCCAGCGTACAACTCGCGACCGACTTTGGCCATCGCAAGGTGTTTTGTCTGCATGAAAAGAAAAGCGATGAATCACAAGATAAGCATACTCACAACTCCGAACATGCCTACTCCCTGCTACTCGGTGGCACAGTCAGCTATAAAAAGTTGGCCAGTATGATTGGTCAAGGGGCTGAAATGAAGCACACCAAGATCAGTGATAACTTCACTTTTGAGGATTACAAGACGCAATACAAAGACGCCACCGTGGTGCCGTTGTTTGTGGTCAATGTAAAAAACCGCATCCAGATTGTCAGCCAGCCAGATGAACTCAAGCCTGTGGCGGGCGAAATCATGGTGTCACTGATCCACAGCAAAGAGAACAATCACAAAGACAGCACTCTCAAAGACAATAACGGCCGAGAGGCGAAAGCCGAATAACGGTACTCGGCGAAGCATCACACGCCAAGCCATAAAAAAACCATCGCCCACCGATTTGGTGGGCGATGGCGTTTATGAATAACCGCTCGCTACAACCAGCGTTTGCGCCTAAAGACGTACAATAGCGCCGACGCGACACCAATCATCACACCCCACAACACAAAATAGCCGTGCTCAAACCGCAGCTCAGGAATATATTCGAAGTTCATTCCGTAGATACCGGCAATAAAGGTCAGCGGCACGAAAATCGCTGATACCACCGTCAATAGCTGCATGGTCTTGTTTAGTTGATGCGAGCTCAGCGAGATGTAACCTTCAATCAAGTCACCACACAAGTCGTAGTACATGGAAGTTAAACTTTCGAGCCGATCGAATTTATCAAACACATCACGGAAGCTGTGTTTCACCTCTGAATCGTTCATATCAATGAAGGCCAGCTCTTCTTCCATCACCTGATCAATCAACTTCACGTGGTAGGACTGGACGCGATGAATTTTACGCAGATGGGATTTAAGCAAAATCAGTCGCTGCATCAGCTCATCGCTGGATTGCGTCAGCATGCCATCTTCCAACTCACTGATTTCATCTTCCGCTTCTAACACCGCATCGGTAAAACGCTGCGCCGAGGCGTTCATAATTTTACTCAAAAGCAAACTCGGTGAGCGCAAATACTTCGCCAGCGATTTGTGCGCCGCTAACGCTTCAATACCGAACGAGTGCTCCACACGGCGGGTGATCAGGATGTTTTCCCCGACAAAACAGGCAAGCGCCATGGTTTTTAAATCGAGATGCTCTTCAACATGACTAAAACCGCGATAAAGCACGAAAGTATGCTGATCAAACTCTTCCACCTTAGGCGGACGGCGATCGCGCTGCGCATCTTGAATGGCTAATGGGTGGCAGCCTAGCTTGGCGAGAAGCTCGGCTTCCTGCTGAGCGGGCTCTTCATAAAAATCTAACCAAATGTGGCCACCTTGAGTTTGCCACTGACTGATTAACTCCTCGCCGCCTTCGGACAACTGATGGTCATGTAGATAAAACGCTTTTAGCACTCTGACGCTCCTTAATTTTCACGCCCAACCGTGATTTTTTACGGTTAAAAAGTGAGTTGATAAAAAAAATCGAACAATTAACGGGATAAAACAAACACTATCTAATGCTGAAGGTTATCTAATACTATAGGGAAACAGCATCAGTGAATCCTCAATCAGCTCACGTTTGTGGCTGTTGGCCAAGTAAATCGCATAGATATCACGATGAAACGTCGGCGTATTGGGCACCAAATGCAGTTGCTGACGTCGCAACTGAGCAAAACACATCTGCCGCGGCAAGTACGCCGCCCCGCCCGCCTCGAGAATAAATGAGAGGGCAACATTGGGCTGCGTCATATGATGCCTTGGCGCGAGCTCTTCGCCAAAGTGATGGGAAAACATAGAGTTAATCGCATCACCGTAATCCACCATCACAAAGCTCTCTAGCTCCGACGCTTCCCTTACTGGCGTCGTACTGACCAACACCAAAGGGACAGTGCAGAGCTTTTTCGCCACGACTTCATCGGTATGTGGCGGCTCAAACAGAAACGCGATATCTAAGATTCGGTTGAGGACCCGTTTACGCAATTCCACCGATGAGTATGTGTGGGTGTAAAGATGGGCATCATCAATATTACGGTGAATTTTTTGTAACCAGTCATGCAGCACTATATCCCAAATGGACATCATGGCACCTAAAAATAGCTGCGAGCCATCGCTGTCTGTCACGCCGACTTCTTGCTTAATTTTGTGCCACATCGCCATCATGTCGTTGGCGTGCTTGACCATTTTATCGCCTTCTGCGGTCAGTTTTAGGCGCTTGTTAGCGCGATCAAACAGCATCACCCCCAACTCATCTTCAAGCTGTTTGATTCGGGAGCTGACCGCCGCCTGCGTCAGGTGTAAGTTCTGAGCAGACATCCGAATATGGAGCGTTTGGCTCACTTCAATAAAGGTCTTTAATAATTCAATCTTCATCGGATTTGATAAATTTTTTCAAACAAACTGTAAGAAATATAGAGTTTTATTTATCGATTTTCAAAGACTACAGTTAAGTCACGCAAACACAAAGGAGAGCCTCATGAAAATCGCTATTCTGTCTCGCAATAAAAAACTCTATTCCACTCAGCGTCTCGTCGAGGCGGGTATCGAACGTGGCCACGAAGTCGATGTGATCGACACTCTACACTGTTACATGGATATAACAAGCAGCCGCCCTACCGTGCGTTATCACGGTGAAGAGCTGCCGCTGTACGATGCGGTGATTCCGCGTATTGGCTCTTCCATCACCTTCTACGGCACTGCGGTGGCAAGACAGTTTGAAATGATGGGCACCTTTAACGTCAATGAGTCGGTGGCGATTAGCCGCTCTCGTGACAAATTGCGCTCGCTACAATTGCTGTCTCGCAAAGGCATTGGCCTACCAAGAACGGGCTTTGCAAGCAAACCGGACAACATTAAAGACTTGATCAAAAACGTCGGTGGCGCACCGCTGGTCATTAAATTGCTTGAAGGTACTCAAGGCATTGGCGTGGTACTTGCGGAAACCTCTAAAGCGGCGGAGAGCATCATCGAAGCCTTTATGGGACTGCAAGCGAACATTTTGATTCAAGAGTACATCAAAGAGTCTGGCGGCGCTGACATTCGCTGTTTGGTGATTGGTGGACGCGTGGTTGCTGCAATGAAGCGTCAAGCGGCCGAAGGGGAGTTTCGCTCCAACCTGCACCGTGGCGGCTCTGCGGAGATCATTCGTTTGACCAAAGAAGAGCGAGAAACTGCTGTCAATGCGGCCAAAGTGATGGGCTTGAATTTCTGTGGCGTTGACTTGCTGCGCTCTAACAGCGGCCCTATGGTGATGGAAGTCAACTCCTCTCCAGGTCTAGAAGGCATTGAAAAAGCGACCAACCTTGATGTGGCTGGCAAACTGTACGAATTTATTGAGAAAAACGCAAAATTTAACGCCAACAAGACGCGTGGCAAGGGTTAATAAGCATGACAGAACTGAAAATTGGCGCTCACACGATTAAGCCGGGCGAGCGTAAAAAGATTGCGCTGCCAGTAGCAAAGCTGTATACAGACGCCGAAGTTTCGCTGCCGGTGTATATCGTGCGTGGAAAACAGGCAGGGCCGACGATTTTCGTCAGTGCCGCGGTGCATGGTGATGAGCTCAATGGCATTGAAATTGTCCACCGCATCATCAACATGAAACGCTTTCGCGTCTTGCGTGGTACGGTGATTTTTGTGCCTATGGTTAACGTGCATGGTGTGATTCATCAAAGCCGTTATTTACCTGATAGACGCGATCTCAACCGCAGCTTTCCGGGCTCGCCTAAAGGGTCGCTCGCGGCTCGAGTCGCCAATATTTTTAAAACCGAAATCATCGACAAATGCCAATACGGTATCGATTTGCATACTGGCGCGATTCATCGCACCAACTTGCCACAGATCCGGGCTAACGTCGAAGATGAGGTGACCGCAGAACTGGCCAACGCCTTTGGTGCGCCTGTGGTACTGCACTCGGAAGAAATTGACGGCTCACTGCGTGATTGCGCCGCCAACTCGAATACCAAAGTCTTGGTGTATGAAGGAGGTGAAGCACTGCGCTTTGATGAGACCTCGATTCGTATGGGCACCCGTGGCGTGATTCGCGTCCTGCGCCATCTCAACATGGTCAGCAAAGGTCGCAACCAACGTAAAGGGGTCCCGGAGCCTGTGGTCGCTCGTGGCAGCCAATGGGTTCGCGGCAGTGCCAGTGGCATCGTCAGACACAAGTACCAGTTGGGTGACTACGTCAAGAAGGGCGATGAACTGGCGACCATTAGCAGTGCGTACGGTGAAAAGTTGGCGGTGATTGTCGCGCCTCGTACAGGGGTCATCATCGGTAAGCAAAACATTCCTTTGGTTCAAGAAGGCGAAGCCATGTATCACATCGCCTATTTTGATGAAGATGAAAAAGCGGTCGCCGAACAGATAGATAAGCTGTCTGAAGACGTCGCCTCTAGAGAGATAAAAGAAGGTCTGTAATGAAAAGCAGCAACACAGAAAAAGTCATTATTGGTCGCTTAGAGAACATTTCCTTGCCTGAGCTGGGCATTGATAATCTCACCGTGCGAGTGGATTCAGGCGCGCAAACCTCGTCCCTACACGTTGATCACATTAAGCTTATCAAAGTGAACGGTAAACCCGGTATTCAGTTTGATATTCACCCAGAAGTGCACGACGTCGACAAAGTGGTGCGATGCAAATCTGAGTTGTATGACCTGCGCAAAATCAAGTCATCCAACGGTATGTCAGAGCAGCGCTACGTGATTGAAACGATGGCCAAATTGGGCGAGTTAGAGTGGCCGATTCAAATTACGCTCACTGACCGCTCAGACATGACTTATCTGATGTTGCTGGGCCGCCAAGCGATGGGCAAACGCTTTTTAATCGACCCTGCGCAGGTATTTTGCGGGTCTAGCATACAGGAGTAGAACACTATGTTTGAGCAAGCCATTTCATGGTTAGAAATGACGCTCTTTACCTTTAACGAACAACCGATCACCTTGTGGGCTATCTTGATGGTTCCAACTTGGATAGTGGTGAGTTTGTGGATCGCGAAATTGATGATCAAAGCGGTCTCATCAAGGTTGGCGTCCAATGGCAAAGATCCCAACATCATCCATTTGATTGAGCGGATTTTGTTTGTGATAGCCCTTGGCATCATCTTCCTCACCACCTTGTCGATGCTCAACATCCCTATCACGGCGTTTGCGTTTCTCTCCGGAGCCATTGCGATCGGTTTTGGTTTCGGCGCCCAAAACATCATCAACAACTTCATCAGTGGTTGGATTTTGATTGGCGAAAAGCCGATTCGAATCGGCGACTTTCTTGAAGTGGAAGGCGCAAAGGGCAAAGTGGAGCAAATCAACACCCGCTCGACCCGTATTCGCCGTGTCGATGGCGTGCACATGTTGATCCCAAACAGCAAGTTGCTTGAAAATACAGTGATCAACTGGACGCTACGCGATGAACTGGTGCGCGCGTCGGTTGTCGTCGGTGTGGCATACGGCAGTGATGTTCGCTTGGTCGAAAAGCTGATGCGTGAGATCACCACCAACAATCCAAAGGTGCTGCCTAAACCTGAACCCAAAGTCTTTTTCCAAGACTTTGGCGACAACGCGCTGATCTTTGAATCCTTCTTCTGGATTCACTCGCAAGTTGAAGGGGGCATCCGATCCGTCTCAAGTGAGATTCGCTTCGAGATTGACGCCGCGTTTAACGAGCACGGCATCACCATCGCCTACCCGCAGCGTGATATTCACCTCGACGGGGCCATCAAAATAGTGCGAGAGCCGCGTTAAATGGCAAGGAAGGGAGCATGTTGCTCCCTTCCTAGTCTTTTGAAAATGTTCACTTAACACAAAGAGCCAGCGCCGCCGCAACGTTTCTCGCCGTCAGCTCCACATTGAAGGCGGCTTCTTTTAGTGCAGTAGGAAGATCGGTCGCGCCGAGTACGACGCTAAAAACGGCATCAAGCCCATGTTGATGGACAATCGCGCAATCTTTAGCAAGGCTACCGGCAATACCGATCACAGGAGTATCGTAGCGTTTGGCGGCTTTAGCTACACCGATGGGGGTTTTACCATGAATGGTTTGGCTATCGATGCGTCCTTCACCTGTGATCACCAAATCCGCACCTTGGAGGTGAGAATCAAGCGCCAGTGCTTGCATCACAATATCAATGCCGGGTGTCAGCTTCGCATTAAGTACGCCCAGTAACGCCGCCCCTAGACCACCAGCGGCGCCCGCTCCGGCCTGATGTTTGACCATAGCCCCAGTGGTGCGCGCAATGATGTCAGCATAATGCGCCAAGTTGTCATCTAGCTGCTTCACCATCGCCGGTGTCGCCCCTTTTTGCGGACCGAACACAGCAGAAGCGCCAAGCTCACCACACAGTGGGTTGTCCACATCGCACGCGACGTTAAGCTCCACCTGAGTCAAGGTAGGATGGAGTCCACTGAGATCAAGGCAATCTAGCTCACGCAACGCACCGCCACCGAATGCGATCTCATTGCCTTGTCTATCCAGACAACGCGCGCCAAGCGCCTGCAACATGCCGACTCCGCCATCGTTGGTCGCACTCCCACCAATACCAATGATGATGGACGTGACGCCCTGTGCGATGGCAGCGAGAATCAACTCTCCCGTTCCATAGCTGGTGGTGGTAAGCGGATTGCGATCCTCTGCGGCAACGAGATGAATGCCCGATGCCGCGGCCATCTCTATCACCGCAGTGCGGCCATCACCCAGCAATCCATAAAACGCCTCAACAGGCTCGCCCATCGGGCCGGTTACCACTGCAGGTACAATACTGCCTCCCGTGGCATCAACCAGCGACTGCACTGTGCCCTCCCCGCCATCGGCCATCGGCAACTTGATGTAATTCGCATCCGGCCAAACGGTGCGGCAGCCTCGCTCAATCGCATCAGCGACCTCCATCGCGGTTAAGCTTTCTTTAAATGAATCTGGTGCAATCACTACTTTCATCGGTTTTCCTATTTCGCCAAGCACAAATGAGTATCACCAGTATAGAATGGCTTGAACGTCATTAAATTGGATGTATTGACAATATTGGTGAAAAATAATGCTAGTTTATTGTGTCAATAAACAATTTTTGCTTGCAGCGCGAGGTAAAGCGCCACTTTATCTTCGAGGCAAGAAAGTCGTTTGTCAGTGAGTGCTTCCACTTTCTCTAGACGATAGCGCAGCGTATTTTTATGAATATCCAACATTTGGCACGTGCTCTTCGCATCCTCATTGTGCTCAAAATAGGTGCGTAGCGTATGCAGCAGCACGCCCTTACGATCTTTTGCTATTAGACGCTCAATCGGCTCTAGAAGCTGATGTTGATGCCAAGACGATTGTCGTAAACTCGCCACCAATGCCGCCAAGGTGTGTTGATGATAAAACTGGATGGACAGAGACTCAGAAGTGGCGATAAACAGCAGTGATTGAGCGCTGAGATACGAGCGCTTAAGACCATCTAGCCCTGGATAGTAGTGCCCAACGGTCAACCGAGCGGAGTAGCCGCTATCACAATGGCGCTGGATGCACTGCTCAATGGTCTGCCATCGCCTCAAACATGCATGTTCCTCACGAGATTTATCCCAGAGCTGAGCCTTAACTTGCGCAGGCACCAACAAGACAATCTCATCCGGTGCATCAGGCATCAGGCCAATTAAGGCGTCAAGCTGAGTATGCTCTAAATCCGCAATGAGCGCTTGAATCGCCTCTAGCGACAAAGGCGTTGGCACCGTTGAGCTCACTTTGAGGATCAATGCAAGACGTGGCTGACGCAAATCAATGGTAAGCCGCTCGGCAATCGTCGCCAATTGCCCTTCTTGAACATTTGGCGCTCCTAGTAATTGCTGCAGGAGTTTCTCTCTATGGCGATTATCCCATTGCAGTTCCGCCACCAAAGCGGCTTGCTCAATGACCATTTCCGCCGTCATTTTGACTAACTCAGCGTAATAGCGTACCTCTTGGGGTTCTCCGGATAAGCCGACTACGCCAATCATTTGTCCACGATAACGAATCGGTAAATTGATCCCTTGTTTAACCCCCACTAACGCCTTAGCCATCGAACTATCCACTTCGACCGCACGTTGCTCTTGCAGTACCAATAACGCGCCTTTATGAGAGCGATGAAGACGACTCTCGTCACTCGAACCAATGACGATGCCACACTCATCCATCACATTGACGGGATAAGGCAAGATGGACGAGGCGCGCTCAACAATATGAAGCGCGATGGCAGGGGTTAATTGCATGGGCATACTCTTTGGTTGTCCGTCATCTAAGATTCCAGTTGCAGCTGCCACTCTTTGAGCAGAGCGGTCAGCGCTTCACGCTGCGAAACGTTCAGTCCTTCGACAAGGCGATGCTGAAGGGCCACGTGCTCGTCGAGCAAGGCATCAATCACAGTGCGCCCACGCTCCGTCAATTCAACCGCAACGCTGCGTCTATCTTGCTCACTGTGAATACGTACGATCAAGCCTTTACTTGTGAGTTTATCAAGACGGTTGGTCATCGCCCCAGAGGTCAGCAGCATCGCGTTGATAAGCTCAGAAGGGGTCAAACGATACGGCGCGCCACTGCGGCGCAGGGTCGCCAAGACGTCGAACTCTCCCAATTTCAAGTCATACTGCTTGTGCAATTGAGCCAGCGCCGCTTCGATCTGCTTCGTTATGCGCAATAACCGCCCCATCATGGCCATCGGCCCTGTGTCAAGATGCGGTTTTTCTGTCGACCACTGCTGGGTCAAGGTGTCAATGACATCCACCGGGGTGCCTCTCCATTATTCTGACATGCGGATTTACCTTAACATAAAGATACTTTACAAGCACGGTGAATAGGCGTATGGTTCGGGCCAATATCTTAACGTAAAGATAAATTGGATGAATATATTGCTTGCCATGATCCCTGCTTTTTTTTGGGGTACCACCTACGCCGTGACACAGTTCGCGCTTACAGACTGGCCGCCTTTGCTGCTTGGCGCATTGCGTGCGCTGCCGGCTGGGCTGTTGTTGCTTGCAATAAAGCCGAGCTGGCCCAAAAGAGGCGAATGGCGAGTACTGGCTCTACTCGGAACGGTCAACATCGGGCTGTTTTTCAGCTTGATTTTTGTCATGGCACTGCGATTGCCGTCTGCAATTGCCGGTGTTGGCATGGTCTCTGTTCCTGTGTTTGCGCTGGGCTACGCGGCGATCGTTCATAAAATCAGACCGACCTTGCTGCAATCGATTTGCGGCGCATCCTTGATCATGCTTGCGTGGTGGTTGTTCGATCCCAGTACGATTGTCCTAGATCCGGTTGGCTTGCTCGCCATGCTGGGCGCGATTTTATGCATAGTAACAGGCAGCGCGTTGACCAAATCTTTGGGCAGTCGCATCCACTGGTGGAAAGTCCTGACATGGCAATTACTCATTGGGGGCGGTGTACTCACCTTAGCGGCTCTACTCCACAGTGTCTCGTCTCCGGAGCAGTACGCCTCCGTCATTGAGCATTTTTCAATGAGCAATGCACTCGGGTTAGTCTGGGTAGTCGGTCTGAATACGGCGTTTAGCTACGCCATGTATGTCTGGCTGCTACAAAGAATGACTGTGGTCGATTTTACTTTTGGCGGCATTGCCAATCCGATCGCAGGCATCGTTTCAGGGATGATACTGCTTGGTGAGTCCTTCACTCCCTTTCAGTACAGCTTAATGCTGGGCATGATCATTATGTCACTGCTGCCTCAAGCGGTTTCG
Organism: Vibrio sp. R12-SW3-ISO1; assembly: GCF_059834005.1. Lineage (NCBI taxonomy): Bacteria > Pseudomonadati > Pseudomonadota > Gammaproteobacteria > Vibrionales > Vibrionaceae > Vibrio > Vibrio sp. R12-SW3-ISO1. The sequence continues at coordinate 74,287 of NZ_JCBDGK010000048.1, read as the reverse complement.
GCGTTAGCGCACGATAGGAAGCGTGTCGCGTAATCGTCGAGGTTTACACTGTAAACCGGTTAGACACATTACTCACTCGCATGCAGAATAGCCAAAACAACCATTTAATGAGGAGCTACAATGAGTCGTAAACAATTTTGGATTTCAGCCCTACTGTCATCCTTCACAATGGCGTTTATCATGTCTGGGCTGCTGTCTGGCTACAATTTGGGCTTTAACGCCACCTGGCCAGCCGCTTGGATGAGAGGCTTTACCTTGGCGTGGCCATGCGCTTTGGTCTTGAACCTCACGGTACTGCCACAAATTCGCCGCTTATCAGCCTGGTTGGCCAGCCCAAAGACCAACTCACTGCCATAAAAAAACCGAGCCAAGCTCGGTTTTTGTTACTCTATTCGTCTTACTCGTCGATTACGACAATTCAGCGTTGTGGTAAACCTGCTGAACATCGTCACAATCATCAAGCATATCAAGGAACTTTTGGAATTTCTCCGCATCCTCACCACTGACTGGCGTGTGAGTCTGCGGTACGAAAGTGATTTCCTCAACATCCAAAACTAAGTCTGGGAACGCTGCGCTCAATGCCGTTTTGGTTTTAAAGAACTCAGTATGAGGTGCGAACACTGTGATCACGCCATCTTCCAGTTCTACGTCAGTGACGTCCACATCTTCCATCATCAAGGTCTCTAGGATGACCTCGTCGTCATCACCTTTAAACTGGAACACCGCTTGATGGTCGAACATGTGTGATACTGAGCCTTCCACACCGATTTTCGCGCCTGTTTTCACAAAGCACTGGCGAACATCTTGGAAAGTACGATTGCCGTTATCAGTCAAACAGTCAACGATAACGCTCGTGCCACCCGGACCGAAACCTTCGTAGCGTGCAGGTTGGTAATCTTCACCGCCACCGCCGCTGGCTTTATCTAGCGCTTTATCGATCACGTGCGCAGGAACTTGGTCCTTTTTTGCTTTTGCAATCAAATGCTTAAGCGACAGGTTCATGTCTGGGTCTGAACCGCCGTTTTTTGCACACACGTAAATTTCTTTACCGTATTTGGAATAAACTTTAATTTTTGCGCCTGCAGTTTTCGCCATTGAGGCTTTGCGCACTTCAAAACTTCTTCCCATCGGGATGTTCTCTCTAATTTCAATTTAACGCGAAGGATTTTAGCAAAATGCGAGGGCTTTTCAATTTCTCGCCTTGCTGAGAAATGGGGTCACAACACGCCCATTACTCGCTTATATTTGGCTACAGAGTCTAAGAAGAACGCTTTCTCGTTCTCATCTTTGATTTTGGCCGCTTGCTGATTCACTTCATCTGGGCCAGTTTTAGCCTCACGGAGCTTCCAAACCAAAAATGACGCTTGTTTATCAAGCTCAACCTTGTTTTTTTCTTCGGCAGGAAGGTTCGACAGGTTAATCGACATAAATCACGCTCAGTTTCTGTAAAAATATGGAGTGGGAATATACCACACACCAACGAGCAAAGTAGAGTCTCAATCACCTCGCTCACCCGCCAAGATCAAAAAAAACAGCGCTCTTTTGGAAAAACTAAGGGCGGCACTATGGCCGCCCTTAACTAATTGGGGGATTGCTTAATGAAGTAAACCAAGTTCTTTCGCTTCTTCAATCGATAAGCCGCTTTCACGTATCTCTCTCAATGCTTCAATACGTCTACGTGCCTCGGCAGATTTGACTGCCTTGGTTGGCTCTTTTGTTTCTACTTCTTCCGTGAAGTCCCACTTACCGGCAATATGAGTCATTTCATCATGGTCAATAGAATTAATGGACATAGTAACCTCCGAACAAACCATGCTAGGGACGCCTAATCTGTAGCAAATTCGCCTATCCCTTGTTAAGAATTTTAGCGTCAGAATGTGATTGCGCTAATAGTTCGAACACTCTTACCGATTATTTTATAAATAGCCTTTGCAGGGCAGAAAAACTAGCGATACATTTAAATGATTACCCTTAAGAAAAGTCAGGCGATCCAGCTCTCATTTTTTCTACGGTGTGCCCTACTCACTCCCTCTGCAACATCCAACTCTCCGCACTCCCGAAGCGTAACAACGGGCTGACTCCATCCTGAGACCAAGGTTTATCCAAACAAAAAGGTTCAAGCGAAGCGGTGTCAGTACCGAGATGTCAATCTTGGGAAGAATGATCAAGGGATGTCGGTGATCTTGCACTGTTCTTCGAAAGCATGATCAAGGTGATGAAGGTCGCATGAGCGCTTAAGAGAAACAGCGTAAAAGGAGAAATAGGGGATCAACAGGCAAAAAAATAGCGAGTTCATCGAACTCGCCAAATATTCAGAATGAATGTAACAATATGAGCCAATCTATCAGAGATAATCCTATCTCTCATTCATCAGAAAGGACAAAAGGTTGTCTATTCGGGATAAATAATAGCCAAGCTCGGCGCGCTTTATGTCAGTAAAGTGTCAGGGTAATGTAGTGATAGTGTCCAATTGTCAGACAAGGCCGAAAACTACACCGCCACTTCATCTAATGCGCGGAATACGGTCTCATCCAGATGCCCTTCATGGACTTGTTTGCACACTTTTCGGCGCACGGCGAGGCCCGCAATCAAGCGTTCGATCGACAAGTGCTTGTTTTCACTTTGGCTGTTGTATAACTCGACCATTTTACTCAAAGTCTCGTATGGGATGACCTCTTCACCGACTCGCAGGTAGTCAAGCTTGTCAATGAGCTCCAGACACTCTTCTTGGATGGAGTTATGGGAGTGCCCCGTCATCGCCGCTAACGCCGTTATAGAGCGTTCTAGAGCCTCTGGAGAGGTATACTTGGAGAGAGTAATAGTGATCTCATCGGCGTTGATCTCAACTAAGTGCTTACGCTGTTTTACCCGACGGCCCAATTTGCCTTTTGCCGCGCGCTCTTTACGTTGGATAGGCTCGAACTCGCCGTCGATGATCTGCGACATCTCATCAAGCTGTTGGCGTGTGACCATCTCATTACGTAGCGGGTTGGGTAGCGTCGGCGCCATGTTGCGCTTACCCGCGTTGGTGGTGCGCGCGCGCGAATAACGCAGCACTTCTTCAGCATCGCATTTGATGTCGAATTCGTAATCTTTGATCTTGTCGCCTTCCGCGATCGTGCGGATCGTTAAGTGATAACCCCACAAATTGACCACAAACAGATCGTCACTGCCCTTCCCTTCCGAGAGTTTTTTCAGCTCTCGGATCAAATCCATTGAAAAACGGCGCCACTCAATGTTACGCGCAAGCTTTTGATTTAGCTCACTTAATAGCATTTGATCTGTGTGTCGACGTACCATACGGCTACGGAAATAGCTGTACAGCTGGAAGACCAAGGTATGCTGCTTCAGAATTTCAGGTGGGAACAAGAAGAAATAGTCACGCGTGAGCAGTTCTTCGTAGAACGACGGCTCCCAAACCAAGATGTAGAGGTTCGGTTTAATGCGAATTTCGCCGTCAGCGCCCTCTGTAGGTGCCTCTTCCGATGCGGTAATGGTTCGGGCCAAGAAACGAAAACGATCGCTCTTAAAGCCTTCTGGCATGTTCTCGCTCAGCCAACGGCCAGTGAGTTCGTGTAACTGAAAGTCGGTAAACTCGATTCTATCGATGCTGTCACGAATGGAGTCTCGTGCAGGGCCGCTGTCTTTTTTGCCACGCAGCGACAAAATGTCGGTGATGTAGAGTGGCGTTTTGTTAGGCACGTGCGTTGCATCGAGTTGATATTGTTGCTGGTGATGCTCATGGTATTGCACGGTTAAGGTGAACAGCGCGAAGAGCGTCATCAGATCATCCACCGTCATGATGTTTTTTGATGATCGTGTTTCGATCACCGCGCGCGTGCCTGAGATCGACACCATGCTTTTTTGGTACTGTTTGCGCGTTCTGGGCGGCGCTAAGGCTTGATCGATAATGCCCGCCCAGTTGGTAGGCGATACCACAAACTGATCCGCCTCATCTTTCATTGCTGGGGGAATATTCAAGCCATGCTCATTGAGCAAGCGTTTGTTCACTTGAGTTTGAGCCAGTGCCTTAGAGCGTTTTTGTTTCTCACTTTGTTTCACCGATTCCGTGACCAAGCTGGTGGCGCCCAACACGGAAATCAACTGGTTTGGGTTAACAAAGCGATGGAGCATGGTTTTGCCCGCTAACCCTTCTTCAAAACGCACTGGTACCTGTAAAAACAGGCCGATGTTGACTGCGGCGCGTAATCGCTGCTGAATGGCTGCTCGTGTGACTTGCCCATCTGTTGCATCGATCAACTCAGTGGTTGAAACCAAACCATCTTTGCTGCTGAATCCTCGCAGTGAGATGAGATTGAGCAGTTCGACAATACTTTTCGTCACCCCTTTGAAGTGTTGGTATTGTTCTATCCAGTGGACAGCCGTTTCAGACACCTCAAATAAATGGCCATCCTTGTGGCTTCTTGGGGCTTTGATCAGTATTTTTTCGTCAGAACTCATGATTAGATCCGTATCACACTAGCCGTAATATCGCTATAGTTCCTGAAGAATAAAGAAAAAAAGATCATAAATAAAGAAAAAATTAGAGGTTTTTAAATAACTGATCTTTTTGATTTATTTGATCTATATTGGTTATATGATCTTATGATCTGACCGTCAGTTTCCTTCTAAGTCATTGTTTATTGGCGCATTATTTTTTCTGACTTGGAAAGCATGATCATGTGAAAGACGAAAGCATGATCATTAAGTTATTGAAAGCATGATCAAAATATCCAAGAACCATGATCATGTGGTTGCTGAATCAATGATCATTGGGCTGGCAGAAGCATGATCATCACTCTCTCACACGTTATCCACAGAACGCATCGTTAAGTGTCAATAAGCGGCGGTTTATTGGTTGTGCTGAGCGCTCTGTGATGCCGAAAACATGATCAAGGAAACGCCATTTCTGCTGATGTTTCTGAGCAGTGTCGCTTATTTCGCTCGGATTTCCACCGTTTATTGTCCATCATCGCTTTTGAACGGCAATCTCGGCCAACTTTGCTCTCAACGGCTTCTATGACGATATAGGTCGAAAGCATGATCAAGTGATTCGTGTTTCTTCCCATTCTCTGTGCCTGTCAATCTGATTTATTGGCTAAACACCGCTATTTTGGCATGAGTTCTTATTCCATCTGCATTTGTCCGTAAATAAACTTCTATTTTACATGCTTCCGAAGCATCAATTCACTTGATCATTGATCCGATCATTTGCGATGAAAGATCGCGAGGTTCAATTGATGACATTTAGGGTTTGTTGCCTTGATCATCGTTCCAATTTCATCGATTTGGAGCGAAAGCATGATCAAGTGATGTCCCTTGATCATCGTTTCGAATACTCAACCGCTGGATCCGGTTGAATTACGATCGCGTTGCGAGAGTTATTATCACTCATTCTGCTCACGTAAACGGCTTCGTACCGCAAAGTGAGTGAGGTTTTGGTTAGATCAGTAAAGGTTGAAATGACACGCTCCGTAAAATAGGAGGAAAACTTAATCGTTCCGATACTGGCGATGAGATTTTCTGTGGTGAGTATGTCAGAAGTGAATAATGCGAACGCTGTGGTGCATTAATGGTTTGAACGCACTCGTTGGATTAAAACACCACACTTCTGCCCTACTTTCATCTTTCGGTTTGCTTCTGTAGTTTACAATGTAAATATGTGACAAGGTAACACTTTTACGAGAAGTTAGAACGCGAAGAAAAGTGGCTAAGATTTTTAGGCGATTTTGCTCACCTTATTGACGAAAATAACATCAGATTACAAGAAGTCATCAAATTGTTCCGATTTCTTTTATTTAATGTGATTTTAATCCATAAGTGAATGTTCACCTTTTTATTGTTTGTTTTATTAAATGCTGTACAATTTGTTTTAGTCACTTACAACGGATTTTGGCAATGAAAAGAGAACAAACCATAGAGAGTCTCTACCAATTGGCGGAGCAGACGGCTCAAGTTCAAGCGGACCGCATAGAGATCGTATTAGAAGAACGTCGTGACGAACATTTTCCTCCGATGTCGAAAGCGCTGATGGAAACCCGCTCAGGGCTAACGCGTCGCAAACTAGATGATGCGATCAGTAAGCTCGAAGCGGACGGTCACCAATTTACGAAAAACAACGCCAATCACTACTCCATTTCATTGCAAGAAGCGCACATGTTGATGGATGCGGCGGGCATCCCCAAGTTTCATGAACGTAAAAAGAACACAGAGAATAAGCCGTGGATCATTAACGTTCAGAACCAAAAGGGCGGAACCGGTAAGTCGATGACCGCTGTACACTTAGCGGCGTGCTTAGCGCTCAATCTGGATAAACGTTACCGCATTTGTTTGATTGACTTAGATCCACAAGGTTCGTTGCGTCTATTTTTAAATCCACAAATTAGCATCAGTGAACACCAGAGTATCTATTCTGCAGTGGATATCATGCTCGATAACGTACCTGAAGGTACTGAGGTCGATAAGGCATTTTTGCGCAAAAACGTCATGCTACCAACGCAGTACCCGAATTTAAAAACCGTGTCTGCCTTCCCAGAAGATGCGATGTTTAACGCAGAAGCATGGCAAAGCTTGTCACAGAATCAGTCGTTGGATATCGTAAAACTACTGAAAGAAAAGCTGATCGATAAGATTGCTGATGATTTTGATGTCATTATGATTGATACCGGTCCGCACGTGGATCCCCTTGTATGGAATGCCATGTACGCGTCAAATGCGTTGCTGATCCCTTGTGCGGCGAAGCGATTGGATTGGGCGTCGACCGTTAACTTCTTCCAGCACCTGCCGACGGTGTATGAAATGTTCCCAGTAGATTGGAAAGGGCTTGAGTTCGTGCGTCTGATGCCCACTATGTTTGAAGATGACAACAAGAAGCAAGTTTCTGTGTTGACTGAGATGAACTACTTACTTGGCGATCAAGTGATGATGGCCACCATTCCGCGAAGCCGCGCGTTTGAAACCTGTGCGGACACCTACAGCACGGTGTTTGACCTCACGACCGGCGACTTCGAAGGCGGTAAGAAAACCCTAGCGACCGCGCAAGATGCGGTACAAAAGAGTGCACTGGAGCTTGAGCGCGTGTTGCACAGTCACTGGTCATCACTGAATCAGGGGTAAACTAGAGTATGGCAATTAAAACTTCAGACTTAAATGCAAGACTGTTCGGCAAGGCGAACAAACGCCAAGTTACGACACCACAAGAAGCCCAGCAAGCAGCGAAAGATAAAGCGCAGTTTATCGAGTTAGCGGTTGCGGGTGAGGAGTTAGTGCAGTTTGAGTTGGTGCGTATTCCGGCCGATCAAGTGGAAGCGCAGACGGTTGTCTTTGCGGATAATGCCCGCGAGCAATCTTTCCTCAATGAGCATGCGTTATCAGATGTATTGGTCACTTTACGTGAGCGCGGCCAGCAGTACCCGGCAGTCGGTCGCAAGCGTGAAGATGGCAAGATTGAAGTACTCGATGGTAGCCGTCGCCGCATGTCGTGTATTTTGTCCAACAAAGAGTTCTTGATCTATGTTGCCGATGACATCAACACCCAACATGCAAAATTCTTATCCGATGTGGCGAACGCCCACAAGCCTTTGTCTCTGTATGAGAAGGGCAAAGAGATGCAAGCAAAGCTCGCTAGCGGTGAAGCTGAGGATCAGAAAGCACTGGCGAAGATGTTTCAGTGCAGTGAAGCCTTGGTCAGTGGGGCGTTGAAAGCCGCTGATTTGCCACTAGAGCTGCTGCAAGCGTACCCGAATGTGGCGGACTTAGGTCGACCTACCATTGTGAAGTTGCACAAGCAGTTCAATGCACTCAGCGATGAGAACCGTGCAAAGCTACTTGAAAAGTGTCAGTGTGAAGGGGGATTTGTGTGGCAGCGCAGTGAAGCCCAAGGGGTTGCACGCATTACCAAAGAAGTCTCTGAGACGATAGAGTCTTGGATTGAAGAGATGACGCCAAGCAAATCCAGTGGCAGTGCGAAAACCGAACTGGTCAAAGGTCGCGCGAGCTACAGCCGTAAAGGTTCCAGTTTGTCGCTGAACCTAAAGAAAGTCGATGATGCTTTGATGCAAGATATTCTGGATTTCTTGCAAGCGAAGCTCCAGTAACTTCTCCATCAACGTCATCTAAAACCGCTCCTTGTTCGAGCGGTTTTTTTATTGCTGGCGCGCGGCGGCGGGCAGAAACGATGAGCGAATGTCGCAGCGCACAGCGAGAGTGATATACTCACTCCATCGTCCACCGTTACCCACGTGTTATGAATCCGATAGAGTCCTTTTTTCGTGATCTTTTTCAACAAGCCCAATTAATGCGTCATCGTTATGGTGTGGTGATTGAAGGCGATGGTCAATGGCAACTCACGGTATTGCGCACTGCGCTTTCAGCGAGCGGCGCTGAATCAGCGGTTTGTCTCGGTCACACTGTCTTTAATCAAGATGACAGCCTTGTTAGTCATCTAGCGGCTAAGCAAGGCACTCAGCTACTGGGCCAAGAGATAGAGCTCTTAGTGGTCGCGGTGAACGACGATTTCGATGCCAACAGCGTCAGTGCGGCACTCGGTGCGGTCAAAGGGGGCGGGGTAGTGATATTCACGCTTGACGAGTGCATCGATGCTTCTTCATCGAAAACGTGGTTGCTGCGCTCAATGCAATCCTTGTATTGGTTATCATCCGATAAACCACTCCCCAACATCACGCTGACGAGTGGACAAACTCAAGATCCGTTTATCGAGCAACACTCAGCGATTGAAGCGATTTGTCGCGTGGTGGAAGGCCACAGAAAGCGCCCATTGGTGCTAACGGCAGACCGAGGTCGAGGAAAAAGCAGCGCATTAGGCATTGCGGCGGCAAGGTTGATGAAGGCTTCTCGAAAACGTCTTCTTGTTTGTGCGCCGAGTTTGGCCGCCACACGCGCAGTGTTTGAACACGCCGCCTCACGACTTGAGGGCGCCACGGTCAGCAAATCATGTATAGAATACCAAGAGAGTCAACTTGCGTTTATTGCGCCAGATGAGTTACTGCGCCTGCGCCCGGATTGTAATGCTTTGTGGGTCGATGAAGCGTCTGCGATTCCTATTTCCATGCTCAAACAGATCACAGAGCGCTATCATCGTGTCGTGTTTTCGACCACCATTCACGGCTATGAGGGATGTGGACGCGGCTTTACGCTCAAGTTTTTAGATTGGCTTAAAGTGGCAAGACCGGGGATGGTACAACTTCATCTCCACCAACCGATTCGTTGGAACGCGGGCGATCCGTTAGAAGCATGGCATTTTTCGACGTTTGCCTTAGACGCCGATTTAGAACCTGCGCCTGTTCAGTTGCCGGAGATAGCGCTCACCTGCATCGACAAAGCGCAGCTGTTGGCAAAACCTGAGTTGCTGCGCCAGTGCTTTGCGCTGTTGGTCAACGCTCATTATCAGACGTCACCCAATGATTTGATGCTTATCCTCGATGAGCCCAGCGTCAACGTGTATGCTCAGTTTGAGTCAGGGACATGCATTGCCTGCGTGTTGACCGTCGATGAGGGCTACATGCCCGCAGAGCTGGTGCAAGACATTGTGCTCGGTAAACGACGCCCCAAAGGTCAATTGGTGCCGAGCACCTTAGCGAATCAATTTGGTATTGAGCGAGCTGCGCAGCAAAAAAGCGTGCGTGTCATGCGAATAGCGGTTCACCCCGATCTACAAAGGCGAGGGGTAGGGCTGGCGGTACTCGCACAGCTTGAAGAGAGCATTGAGTGTGACTTTCTCTCCACCAGCTTTGGCGCCACCGCTGATTTGGTTAAGTTTTGGCGCCAAGCTGGTTTTGCACCGATCAAAGTGAGCAGTCAACGAGACAGCGCCAGCGGTACACACTCGGTCATTATGATCAAAGGCGATACTGAGTGGCTAGCACAGGTGGCACAACATTACTCCACGCAATTTCACTATTCTCTCTCAGACAGTTTGCGCCAACTTGAAACTGAGGTCGTCCGTAGTTTGGCGCCAAAAACTAATGCTTCCATTGTCTCTACTGGGACGGCTGCGCTTCTGTTGGGTTATGCAAAAGGTGGGGCGAGTTATGACAGTTGTGCGCCACTTCTCGATCGCTTTGCATTCACACACGGTTTTGAGGCGTTCAGCGATGTGATGATAAGAAAGGTATTGCAAAAACAGAGCTGGAGTGAGTGTGCCTTGGCTTTAGGTTTGCCTGGTAAAAAGCAGGTCGAAGCTCAGCTTCGGCTTGATATAGAAACTTGGTTATCTCAATGTTCTGGCTAGTCCAATTTACACTGTAAAATAGACGATAAATTTACAGTGTAAACGGCCACACAATCGAGTCGATTTACACTGTAAAATCTCATTCTATAACACCCTACCTTCAACGCGGTTGCGAACTAGTACTAAAGAACCAGTCAATAAAACACAGTAGAAAATAAGAATTTTTTCCAAATAGCCTCCATCGGCAACCCACTAAATCTTCGATAGTTTTTATTCCAACGACAAAAATTTTAACGGCAACTTGCTGTATCAAAAGTTAAGTCACATTTGCCAAATGACGAACCTTTCCTAAACTCAATATAAAACTTTGTGCGTAGTGTTTTGTGGCTAGGAAATAAGAATAACAATGAAAAAGGATTGTCTACTTCCTGATGCGCTTGATATCTCAAGTGCGCTCAATGTCGCTGCTGAATCTAAGCAGTGGCTTCAAGATCATCGCTCGCTTGTTATTCTCGCCTCGAATGTGGAGCGAGTCGACGCTGCGGGCCTACAGGTCCTTGTTTCTCTTTTTCTTAGTGCAGAGCGCGACTCAGTCGAGATACGACTCGACAAGCCGAGCGCCACATTAAAACAAGGAGCAAACGCCTTGGGATTACAACACTTATTGAAGTTAAGTTCAGACGTTGGAGATGGATCTCATGACTAAAATTCTTGCTGTTGATGATTCTGTATCAATCAGACAAATGGTCAGTCACACCCTGAAAGATGCCGGCTATGAGGTAGAAACCGCGAATGATGGTAAAGACGCGTTGAATAAAGTGATGAGCGCGAGGTTTGACGTTGTGATCTCCGATGTCAACATGCCTAACATGGGCGGCTTTGAGCTGGTTAAAGCGCTGCGAGAGAAACCGCAGTACAAATTTGTGCCGATCCTCATGCTTACCACGGAAACCAGTGCGGATAAAAAGCTGCAGGGCAAACAGGCCGGTGCGACGGGGTGGCTAGTGAAACCATTCAATCCCGATACCTTGCTAAAAACATTGAAGCGCGTGCTGTAGTCAGCGGTTTAGAACAGAGAGCGTTTGAGGGGAAAGTATGTCGCTAGATATGGGTCAACTGCGTAAGATGTTCTATGAAGAGTGTCGGGAAAACCTTGAAACTCTCGAACAGGTGTTGCTCAACCTTGATGTCACCAACATCGACAGTGAAGAGATCAACACCATTTTCCGCGCCGCCCACTCGATTAAAGGCGGAGCCGGCACGTTTGGCTTACTCGATATCAGCGAGTTTACTCATTCCGTTGAAGCGTATCTGGATCTGGTGCGTAATGGCGAGCACCAATTAACGCCCGCCAGCATTGATCTCTTGCTGCGCAGTGTTGACTGCATACACACGTTGCTTGAGGCGCACGAGTCTGGCGTTCCTAATGAATCCAACCTAAAAACTGAGATCAGTCAGGAGCTAGAACGCTTATTAGGCGACGAACCAAGCGTTGAAAGTGAGCCCGACGAGTCATTGGCGGAGGCATCCGATGCGGGTTCTCTACCTTACCACATCACGTTTGCTCCCCATCCTGAACTGTTTTTTAGCGGCAACGACCCGTTACGCATCCTTCGCGAATGTCATGAACTGGATCCGAACATGTCGATTTGCGTCGCCACCAGCACCTTACCCATGATTGAGCAACTGGAGGCGGAGCTCTGTTATCTGAAATGGCATCTCGTTATGGATGGTCAGCTCGCGCAAGAAGAGATTAGCGAGATATTCGAATGGGTAGAGGATGAGTGCGATCTCATCATTACGCGAGGACAACCAGAGAGTGGTGAGCGTGGGGTTGAAGAGACATCGTTAGAAGTCGCCCCATCTGAGTCAATCTCTTCCGCTTCGACGGCGTCTAAGTCTACCGAGTCTGAGTCCATTACACTCAAGCCGATTGCATCTGAGCCCACTGCATCTGAACCTAGCGCAACCAAACCAAGCATTGAGACACCAGTGAAAACCGCGTCCAAGCCGACGAAAACCGAGTCAAGCGTCGGTTCCATTCGGGTAGATATTGATAAAGTCGATAGCTTGATCAACTTGGTGGGCGAACTGGTCATCACGCAATCCATGTTGACGGAAATTGGTAACGATTTTACCCCTGATAAATTGGATAAACTCAAAGCTGGCCTCGAGCAGCTGTTGCAAAACAGCAAGGAGCTGCAAGATAACGTCCTCAATATTCGCATGTTGCCAATGAGTTTTGCCTTTAGTCGCTTCCCCCGTTTGGTTCGAGATTTGTCATCTCGCTTGGACAAACAGGTTGAGTTGGTGATCAAGGGCGAGCACACGGAACTCGACAAAACGGTGCTAGAGCGCATTGTTGATCCGCTCGTGCATTTGGTGCGAAATGGCATTGACCACGGCTTAGAGTCACGCCAAACGCGCAGTGAACGAGGTAAACCCGAGGCTGGGATCATTGAGCTTAATGCTTTCCATCAAGGCGGCTCTATCATCATTCAAATATGCGACGATGGCGCCGGACTCGATTGCGATGTGCTGTGGAGTAAAGCGCAGGAAAAAGGCGTTGTCGCGAGCGATGCCAACCGGGACGAGTTTTCCAAACAGCAGGTGATGAACCTGATTTTTGCCCCCGGTTTTTCGACGGCGGAATCGGTCTCAGATATTTCTGGGCGAGGCGTGGGTATGGATGTGGTCAAGCGCAACATTGAAGAATTGGGCGGCCACATCGAGGTGGAATCCGAGCTGGGCAAAGGCAGCCGTTTCACCATCAGCTTACCCCTTACCTTGGCGATTTTGGACGGTCAGCTTATCAAAGTGGCCGACCAAGTGTTTGTCATTCCGTTGCTGACCATCATCGAATCGGTCTCTTTGGATGAGAGCAAGATCAAACGCGCTTCCGGTGGCGTGTTGCTGTATCGCCTACGAGAAGAAAGCATCCCTATCATGAATCTGCAATCCGAGCTTGAACTGGCTCCCGCTACGCCCAGTGAGCACCCCATACTCTGCTTTGTGGAAGCGGCAGGCAATCGCGTTGGGTTATTGGTTGATGAACTGTTAGAGCAGCAACAGGTGGTCATCAAGAGTTTGGAGTCGAACTACAGCAAAGTCTCCGGCATTTCTGGCGCCACCATTTTAGGGGATGGGTCGGTGTCATTGATTTTGGATATTCAGGGATTAATCACCGGCTTTTTGAAAACCCACCTTGATGCGGCGGGCAGTAACGGATTAGCGGCGTAGGGAGACATCATGAATCAAGTGACCGCCATTCAACCAGATACAGACGCGCTAGCTCAAGACGCGGCGCTAGTGTCTGGGCAATACAGCGAAGAGCTTGGTGAGCAGAGCGCGGATTTTCTCAGCTTTCTGCTTGCTGACGAGTTGTATGCGGTGCCGATTAAGGATGTCGAAGAGATTCGGGTTTGGGAAAAGCCGACGCCGATACCTCGCGCCCCGGAATTTGTCTGTGGCGTGATCAATATTCGCGGCATGATCGTGCCAGTGACGGATTTAAGACGACGATTTTCGTTAGGTGAATGCCAATACTTGCCGACGACCGTTGTGATTGTATTGCGAGAAGAGGGTGATCAAGGCGAGCGCTTGATGGGCGTTGTGGTGGATGCGGTCAGCGATGTATTGGCGCAAGACGACAAAACCCTTCACCCCTGTGTCGGCGACACGGCTGTGACACCCTATTTGGTTGGGTTGATGAATGTGGGCGAGCAGGTGATGTCCCTGCTTGATACCCACGAGCTGCTCAACATGGACAAAATCTTGAGGGCGAAGTAATGGAAACCCGACATGAGTTTTTAAGTTTCACCCTACAAGATGACGAATACGGCGTGCCGATTTTAGATGTGCGAGAACTACGAGGCTGGTCGCCGGTGCGCAAAGTCCCGAACTCGCCGGACTATTTCAAAGGCGTGTGGGAAATTCGCGGCGAGTACTTACCCATCATTGACCTCAAAATGCGTCTTGGTCTGGGCAAAACCGAGCTGACCGACGTGACGGTCATCGTGGTGTTGAGTGATGTTCAAGGCAACCCGTTTGGCATCATGGTTGATGCGGTGTCAGAGGTGTATCCCCTCAGTGACGAGGCCATCAAGGCACCACCTAAAGTGTCGATGGGGGTGGACCAGCGTTTTATTCGGGGGCTCGCTTCGGTGCAAGCAGGTCACCTCATCCTACTGAATATGGAAGCTTTATTGGATGTCGAAAAGCTTTCTGAACTGACTCAACATGAGAGCTGGGTCTAAAGCAAACACTGATAACAATAGAGCATGGCAAGAAGAGGGACAGGTATGGGATTTTGGAACAGAAAGGCAGAGCAAGCTCAGCAATTTTCAACCCCGACGGAAGACACGTTGACTCAAGACTTTACGCTGGATGTGGAGCAAGAGAGCGGCATTTCCAAAGAGCAACTCATGTCTGCACTGAATGCGGCGCAAACCGCGCTGATGATGATTGATCGTGATTTCAAGATTACCTACCTCAATCAGAAGTCTCTGGAACTACTTAAGCACCATGAAGCGCTGTTTCAATCAATGTGGCCGGGTTTTAAGGCACACGAAGATGACTTACTCGGGTTCTGTATTGATGCGTTCCACGCTAACCCAAGCCACCAGCGCCAACTTCTTTCCAATCCCAATAATTTACCTTACACCACGACCATTTCGGTCAAAGACGTGAGGATTGAACTCAATGTCGGCGCCATCATAGATGCCAAAGGGCAGTATGTTGGTAATACCTTGGAATGGTCTGATGTCACACAGTCTGAGCAGATAAGCCAAGACATTGCGAGACTCCAAGCCGCTGTTGACCAAGCGCAAACCGCCATGGTGATGATTGACCGAGACTTTTTGATCACCTACATCAACAAAGAGACGCTGACTTTATTTCGCCAGCATGAGGCGACGTTGCGCTCGGTATGGTCTGGATTTACCGCAAGTGCGGAATGGCTTATGGGGCGTTGTATTGATGAGTTTCATCAAAACCCCGCACATCAGCGCAAGATGCTGGCCGATCCGAACAATTTACCTTACAGCACCGATATCACCATTGGTGATTTGAAGATTGAGTTGAACGTCGCCGCCATACACGACGCCCAAGGAACTTACATTGGCAATACGCTAGAGTGGCGCGATGTCACCGATGAGCGAGCAAAAGAAGAAGAGATCGGGCGCCTCGCCTCTGCGGTGGCGGGCATGACGACGAATCTAATGATGGCCGATATGGAAGGGGTGATTACTTACGTCAACCCGGCTTTGCTCACTTTACTCAAATCGCGTGAATCTGAGCTAAGGCAAGCACTTCCCGGCTTTGATGCCAGCAATTTAGTTGGGCGTAACATCGATGTATTCCATAAAAACCCCGCCCATCAAAAGAGCATCATTGCTAACCCTGACCGCTTGCCATTTAGCTCTAATATTGCGGTCGGAGGACTAGAGTTCAATTTGACCTGTATTGCCATGAAAGATGGCCAGGGCAAGTACATCGGTCCTGCCTTACAGTGGGTGGATATTACCGAACAACAAGATGGGCAGCGTCAGGTCGAGTCTTTGATACAAAAAGCGATCGCCGGTGAGCTGCAAGAGCGGATTGACACCAGTGTGTACAGCGGCTTTATGAAAGAGTTAGGGGATGGCATTAATAGCCTACTGGACACTATGGTGACACCGATAGGGCAGTGCATTGATGTGATGAGCCAAGTGGCAAAAGGGAATCTTAATACGACGATGCCCGAGAGCAATAACGGGGAACTGGGTCGATTGTCTCAATCGGTCAATACCTCGATTCTCAACTTGCGCGACATGGTGGATAAGATCACGCAATCCTCGGCGCGCGTTGCTACCGCCTCATCAGAGATCGCCGAAGGCAACAACGATTTGAGTCAACGAGTGGAAGCTCAAGCCGCGAACCTCGAGCAAACCGCGGCGAGCATGGAGCAGATGACAGCAACGGTGAAACAAAATGCCGACAACGCGAAAGGCGTTAACGAATTGGCCGTGGATGCAACGAAAAAAGCCACCAAAGGCGGCCAAGTGGTTGGCCAGGCGGTTGATGCGATGGCTGACATTAACTCAGCCAGTAAAAAGATTTCCGACATCATTGGCGTCATAGACGAAATTGCCTTTCAAACCAACTTGTTAGCACTTAATGCAGCGGTGGAAGCGGCGCGCGCTGGCGAGCAAGGGCGCGGTTTCGCTGTTGTCGCGGGTGAAGTGCGCAATCTAGCGCAGCGCAGTGCGGCGGCCGCCAAAGAGATCAAGGGCCTTATCAAAGACAGTGTAGAGAAAGTCGATGAAGGTTCACGCTTAGTGGGTGAGTCTGGCGACACACTTAGTGAAATTGTCGAAGCGGTGGAGAAGGTCAACCAGTTGATTGAACAGATTGCCTCTTCCAGTGTGGAGCAATCGACCGGCATTGATGAGATCAATCGAGCCGTTGCGACGATGGACGAAATGACACAGCAGAATGCGTCGCTGGTTGAAGAAACCTCAGCCGCCAGTCAATCGCTCAAAGATGAAGGCAAAGAGTTGCTCAATCTTATGAACTTCTTTGTGACCGACGCCAAAGTGGCCAGCTTTGATTCGCGCAGCAACAAAGCCCCTAACGAAAATAACGTCAGAGAGATTCGCACCAACAAAGCCAGCAACACGGCATTTAAGGTGGAAGAGGAAGGCGACGAATGGGAAGAATTTTGAACACGGAATTGACGCTACCCGAGCAAGAGTTTGAGCTCACGGATAAAGATTTTCACTTTATCCAATGGTTTATGCATAAACACGTGGGCATTTTTCTCTCGGATCAGAAGCGCGCTATGGTCTATGGCCGCGTCAGTCGTCAGTTGCGCCGATTGGGGCTACGCCGTTTTAGAGAGTATCGTCCGTTGATTGAGAATGACCGCCAGGAGCGAGTCACTTTCATCAATTGTTTGACGACCAATAAAACGTCGTTTTTCCGTGAGTACCACCATTTTGAATTTTTGGAGCAGGTGCTCAGTCGCCAGTGGCAGGAGCAAGGCAAAAAGCAGGTCGCGGTGTGGTCCGCGGGCTGCTCTAGTGGTGAGGAGCCCTACAGCATTGCCGCTTCACTTGCGGCATTTGAACGCAAAGGTCAGTTGGACGAAGTCGTGATTGTTGCGACAGACCTAGATACTGCGGTACTCGAGAAGGCGCAACTTGGCATTTACAGTGATGAGGCACTCAATTCTATTCCTAAGCACTATCTAAAGGGGAACTTTGTTCGAGGTGTGGGACGCCAAAGTGGCCAGATCAAAGTCAAACAGCGACTGATGGATCACGTACAGTTTTCACCACTCAACTTGCTTGAAACTTGGCCATTTACAGCGAGCTTTGATGTCATATTCTGCCGTAACGTGATGATCTATTTCGACAAAAAAACGCAGGCGCGATTGCTCAAACGCTTTTATCAACAGCTATCCCCTGATGGGGTGCTGTTTTTAGGCCACTCGGAGAGCTTACCAGATGGAGTGGATTGCTTTCATCACCTCGGTCATACGATTTATGTCAAAAAGTAGGGAGCGGTTATGACGCCATACCACGGCCCGAACGTCGACCTGCAAAACGGGGCTTGTCATGTCAGTCGGTTTTATCACCCTATCCGGGAAAAGCACTTTGTCAAAGTGTACCCCGGCGGCGTTTATTGCAGTGAGGCGAGTGACGAGTTGATTGTGACTGGTCTAGGGTCATGCATCTCAGCCTGCATGTGGGATCCCGTCACACGTATCGGCGGCATGAATCACTTTCTCCTGCCTTTTGAGAATCGCAGCCAAATCAAATCTTGGCAGCCGAGCGCGTTGGATTCGAGTGCTTCTCGCTACGGTTGTTATGCGATGGAAATGTTGATCAATCAACTGATTGGTTTGGGGGCGCGTCGGCATCGCTTGGTGGTTAAACTGTTTGGTGGGGCGCAAATGCTCGGCAAAGAATCGATGATAGGGGAGAAAAACGTCAGTTTTATTCTGAGTTATGTTGAGCGCGAGCAATTGGATGTGGTGGCGCAAGATCTCGGGGGAGTGGAGCCAAGAAAAATACTCTTTGATCCCTCGATTGGAAAAGTGTGGCTGAAACGGGTGCCCTTTAGTGAAGTGCATACGGTGCATCAACAAGAATCGACCTATGCCTATAAGTTGGAGCACGAACGTGACAATGGCGATGACGCGGAGCTGTTTATATGAAAAAAATCAGAGTATTGGTGGTCGATGATTCGCCGGTATTCCGCGCGATCTTGACTGAGCTGATCAACAGCGATCCGGATCTTGAGGTGGTCGCCAGTGCAGAAGATCCGTATCAAGCTCGGGCTTTGATCAAACAACACAATCCCGACGTGCTGACTCTGGATATCGAAATGCCAAAAATGAATGGCGTTCAGTTCTTAAAAAATCTGATGCGTTTACGGCCGATGCCTGTGGTGATGATCTCCACGTTAACGCAGCACGGCGCAGAGCCGACGCTGGCGGCACTGGAACTCGGGGCGGTGGACTACTTTCCCAAGCCTGCGGTGCAAAACACTGCCGAGATGGTCAATTACAAAAAGCTGGTGAATGAAAAGATCAAAGTCGCCGCAGGCGCTAACGTAGGACGAGAGACAGTGGCGCCTGAGGCGCAAAAACTCGATCCTATACGCCAAACCAATCACATTGAGCTGATTGCCATCGGAGCCTCGACGGGAGGGACGGAAGCGGTTAATCAGGTGCTTAAAACCTTGCCCGCTGGTCTGCCGCCGATAGTGATTACCCAGCACATTAGCGCGATGTTTTCCGCCTCGTTTGCGCGCAGGCTCGACGCGAACTCGGATATACAGGTGACAGAACTTGGCCAGACTCGTGAGGTGCTGAAATCAGGTTGCGCCTATTTAGCCCCCGGCGATAAGCATTTGGTCGTTACCCGACGTGGCGGCCAGTTGTACGCAGAACTTGACGATAGGCCAGCGATCAATCGCCACAAACCCTCCGTGGATGTCATGTTTGATGCCGTTGCCGAGACGTTAGGCGAGCACGCGATCGGTATCTTGCTCACTGGTATGGGTAAAGACGGTGCGCGAGGCATGTTGAAGATGAAGCAGCAAGGCGCGCCGACCATTGCTCAAGATGAGTTGAGCTCAGTGGTGTGGGGCATGCCGGGCGCCGCGGTGCATTTGGGCGCTGCGGAGTACGTTCTCGGGCTGCATAAAATACCGAAACAGATTTGTCAGTTGGTGAGCTTATGAAGAAAAAGAGAATACTGAGTCATCGCGTACGCTGCGCGCTCGCGGTGCTTATTCAAGTGCTGCTGTTGGGTGTGGGGGTGAGTTATGCGCCGTCTCAGCTTCAACTTGCCTTAATGATCGCCGTGGCGGCGGTGCCTTGGATTGTCTTAGCCAAGCCTCGCCCGATGCCAACTGAGAGCGCTGCGTCTTCACAGGTCCCCTCGAGCGATGATCCCAACCTTACTCGGGAAGCGGCGTTGGGGCACGTCTTGCAACGTGTTATCCCTCAATTATCGGAGCCGCTTAGCCATCAACGCAGCGTGGTAGACGAGTCAGTAGACACCTTAAATGAAAGCTATTTTGAATTGCAAAAGCTGGCGGAAGAGCAGAGCCAAGTGACGAGTGAGTTGGTGGAAACCTTGCTGGGTAATCACGGCAGCGATCATGACATCAGCCAAGTGTTACCGAAAACCGAAGCCATTATTCGCCACTTTGTGGACACCTTAGTGATCGTCTCGGAAAAAAGTATTTCTGCGGTGCACAGCATTCACGATATGTCAGACAAGCTCGATTCGGTGTTTAAGTTACTCAACCAAGTGCGCGGGTTATCCGAGCAGACCAACTTACTGGCGCTCAATGCGGCGATTGAAGCGGCGCGAGCGGGAGAGGCAGGGCGCGGGTTTGCCGTCGTCGCCGATGAAGTACGACACCTTTCGGTCAAAGCGGAAGAGCTGAATAACCAAATTGAGCGCGAAATTAACACCGCGCAAGCCACGGTACAAGAGGCCAACAAAACCGTTGGGGAGATGGCCTCCATCGATATGACGGAAGCGATCGAGTCGAAAGAAAAAGTCGATGACATGTTGCGAGGCGTGCAGCAGCTCAATGTGTCGGTTGAACAAGAAGTCCACAAAATCAAGCACAGCGGTGATCTGCTCAGTGTTCAGGTTGCCAATGGCATACGCGCCCTGCAATTTGCTGACATCATTACGCAGCAAGGGGAGTACGCGCAAGGTAGCGTGGCGTTTATCCAACAGCTGGCCGATCTGACTCTGGCATGGACAGAACGCACCCTCAGTGACGCGGAGTTTGCGAGTGAACTGCACGCATTGCTTGAACAGGTTGAGCAAAGAGGTTCACCGGCGGCAACGCAAGCAAACATTGATGAAGGCGAAGTTGAGCTGTTCTAATCCACCAAGGGGGCAATATGTCGGTTAAGTCTACAGTGAATTCAGGCTCACTTGAGGTGACCATTACCATTGAAGGGGCGTTTGGGTTTAACCTCGTTCAAGATTTTCGGCGCTGCTATACAGACAAACACAGTTATCGGTTTACGATTGATTTGCGCAAAGTCGACTATATCGACAGTGCAGGGCTTGGGATGCTGTTAAACATGCACAATTATCTCGGACAGCCTGATGGGGCGATTCGCATCACCAACACCTTGCCACAGGTGCGAAAAATCCTCGCCATTTCCCGTTTCGATAAGAAGTTCTCGATAGAGTAAGGACTGCCTATGCATGTCATGATCATCGATGACCACGCCACCAACCGTGAGCTGTGTCGTTTTATTCTCGATCACATTACCGAACGCATTACCATGTTTGAAAATGGCCAAGGGGTGGTGGAGGCGATGCAACAGATGGATTCGATGCCGGATCTGATTTTGTTGGATGTCATGATGCCGGTGAAAGATGGGTTCACTACCGCGCAAGAAGTCAGAGAAGCCTTTCCTAACGTCCACATTCCGATCATTTTCTTAACCGCTTTGGATGATCGCGCCTCTTTTGAGCGCTGCCTTGCCTTTGGTGATGACTTTATCCTCAAACCGGTGGAGCGCAATGTCCTCATTGCCAAAGTGCAAGCGCACTATCGGATTGTCAAAATGCACAATGAAGTGATGCAGCAGCGTGATGAACTGAGCCAGTTTCATGAGCAAGTACGGTACGACTATTCGATTGCTGAGTCGATTTTTGCCAATCTCGCTCAAGAGATGAGCCGCCAGGTCAGCAATGTGTACGGCATCCATTATTTGTCGACCCCCTCAACCATCTTTAACGGTGATTTGATTGTGCTTGCAAAGCGGCCACACGGTGGTGTCTATGTGATGATCGCTGACGCCACAGGACACGGTTTACCAGCGGCGATCTCCGCGCTGCCTGCGACGCGTGCATTTTTTACGATGGCGGCAAAAGGATTACCGCTCGGGGAAATTGTCACCGAAATCAACGAAGTGTTGGTGCGTTTTCTTCCGATGGGAATGATGCTTGCCGCCAGCGTTTTTGAAGTAAGAGCCAATGGCTTTGAAGTCTCTTGGTGGGGAGGCGGTTTGCCTGATGGGTATATTATCGATCCTGGAGGCGAGATTGTCAGCCGTTTAGTCTCAAGTCACATGCCGTTGGGCGTGCTTGAGCCGCACGAGTTTGAAGCCGACATTGTGCACTACAAACTGGAGCCTGATCAGCAGATCGTTTGCTACACCGATGGCGTGATTGAAGCCGCCAGCCCCAACAATGAACAGTTTGGCGCCAAGCGCCTTGAAGCCTGTTTTACTGGCCAGCGCGCGGTCATCCCAACGCTGTATGAAGCGGTACAAGCATTTAGCAATCAAGAGGTGCGTGACGATTTATCCATTTTGACCATGCACTTCCCCATTACCGTGGCGGAAGAAGAGGCTTGTCAAACGGTAGAGCAGCAGAGACGTCAAGTGCCGATACATGCCAGTCTGCAATTTGACGGCCATAAGCTGCGCCACCTGTCGGTAATGGCCGAAGTTAGGCAATTTTTACAGGGAATGTTATCGGGTGGTCCACATCTGGATCTGATTTGTTCGGTGGCCTCTGAGCTCTTTTCTAATGCCATCGAGCATGGTTTGCTCAAGCTTGATTCCTCCGTAAAAGATGACCCCGACGGCTTTTTTACCTATTACCAGCAGCGAGAGGATAAACTCAAGCAGCTTGAAGACAGTGCCTGGGTCAAACTTGAGCTCGATTATCAGCCTGACAGTGAGAAGGTCACCATGATTTTGCTTCATAACGGCGAGGGATTTGACTACGAAAAACGCCAGCAAGTTCAAGACGGACACACCTATGGCCGAGGTATCGTTCTCGCCACAGAACTGTGTGACTCGCTGCAATACAGCGAACAAGGGCGCAAATTAACCGCGATCTATTCGTTAAACGCGCTGCACCATTTTCCGCTTTCCGCATGATGCGCAGAGGAGCCTGAAGAGAAGCATTGCGACCGATTGATTATCCACCCAGTGAGTGGATGGCGCACTCAACCATAAGATGGGCCGATAAACGGCACTGGCAAACTTTACACTGTAAATAGCGTTGATGGACGTTTCTACAACAAAAGTTCAGTGACCTATGCCTGAATTTGTCACACATTCCATACTGTGTCAGTATCAAATTGAATAGACTGGACAGGTTAAGTGGGTTAAGCAGGTCAGTTATGTGGGACAAGTTAGTATCTCTGTCAGAAGATGAGCAGGGAGTGGTCGCGAAGCTATTGCCAGACATCAGTGTGGATGGAAATTTCGATACGCGTGGATTAGATTCCGCGTTAGCCAATATTGGTGCCAGTGATTTTTATCTGATGGAAGAGGCGGTGAACCGCTTTATCAAGTGTGCGCGAGAAGCGAAAAGTGAAGCGTATGTGGGCTTTCCTATCGCTGAAGTGCGTGACGCGACGGTGGAAGTGGTGCTCTCTGAACACGACATGCTGGCCAGTATGGTGGTGACCGGCGCTTACAAAGGCCAACCTCTGAAAGGACCGCAAATCGTGCATGCCTTGGCGCAATCCCATGTCACTAAAGGCATCAACAAGCTCGCACTGAAAAAAGTGTTAGTGATGAGCCATCAACTCAAACCCGGTGAAACCTTCACTCAACCTGTCGCCAAAGGCAAAAATCCCATCCAAGGCAAAGACGCCAAGTTTGTTCCTTTAGTCAAAGACCCTGCTAGACAAGTGCTCGCTCCCAAAGAATCAGATCAAGATGGGGGCAAAGTGGACATGCTCAACTTAGGCGAGACCATCACCGTCTCAGCAAATGATCCCCTTATGAAACGTGTACCTGCGACGAAAGGGACACCAGGCATGACAGTACAAGGTAAGGTGATTCCGCCTAAGCCAGGTAACGATGCCATGCTCAAAGCGGGCAAAGGCACGAAAGTGGATCCCAATAACCCCAATGTATTGCTGGCAGAGGTATCCGGTATGCCGGTCCTCAAAGAGCGCAGCGTGGAAGTGGAAGATGCACTCTGCTTACCGACCATCGGTGTGGCGACGGGTCATGTTAAATTCAAAGGCAACGTGGTGGTGTTTGGCAACATTGAATCGGATATGGTCGTTCGGGCAACCGGATCACTCACGGTGGGCGGATTTATTGAATCGGCGGATGTTCAAGCGCAAGGTGACATTGAAGTTGCCAAAGGCATCATTGGTCATAATGTCTCTGAAGGCGAAGAAAAGAGCTGTGTGGTGAAGTCGGGCGGCAGCATCAAGGCTAATTATGCGCAGTTTAGTGAGTTACAAGCTGGACAAGATATTATTCTCAATGTCCACAGTATGAACAACGCCATTCGCTGTGGTCGCCACCTCGTTGTCGCCGATAGCAGCGAAAAACACGGCACCTTAAGCGGCGGCAGTGCCAAGGTGGGCGGAAAAATCACCTGCGTCGAGCTGGGTGTGGAAGGCGACACCGCGACACATGTTCAGGCGTTTGCGCGCTTTCAGATGTACAAAGAGCGCCAAGCTAAACTCAAAGAACAATATACTCAAGCACAAGAAGCGACCATGGCGGTGGTGCGTAAAGAGCTGGAGTTGAAAAAAATTCCGAAATCTCAACGGACGCCAGAGCAAGAAGAAGAGGTAGAAACGCTCAAACGAGAGAGCAACGCACACCTTGAGAAAGTCAAACGTGCCCGTGATGGCAATGAAGCGGAATTGACCTCTGCACTCGAAGACAACACCATAGAGGTAAAAGGTAAGGTGTTCACCCATGTTACGGTGCAATATGGGGAAGAGAAAGTGATCACTAAGCGCGTCCACGGCCCTAGCATCTTCTCGTTCAATCAGTTTGAAATCAAATGCTCATCTATGTTCGAAGAAGAGGATATCGAACAAGAAGCCTAACGACGTTCACAAGACGTGCAGCCGCGGCAGGCCGAGCGAGTGTGTTTATCCAGCTTGCTGCGCTGTACTTTACAATAAGCATTTTTTAGCGCACGTCGCGCTGAAAACCAATCATCAGGCTTTTGTAAAATAAGATTACCCCCAAACCGCTTCACCAACTCGGTTCGATTCTGCTCGATAAACGTGCGGTCATAGCCTATCTCAAAATAATCCAATGCCTGTTCGATAGAGGTGAAACTGGCGAGGGTTTCTGTTATCGAGTCGGTCATTCGCTTAATCACTTCTTTCGTTCAGAATGGGTGTCCTATTATTGAACACTCGTTCACCATTGTCTACGATAGTAAGACACTCTCCACAATGGAAATGGCAACAATGACGAAGACTTATGCGTTTGATGTCTATGGCACTTTGATTGACACACATTTTGTGGCGACTCAACTGGAAGCGTGGCGTCCGGGGCTGGGGCAGGCCATGAGTGTGACTTGGCGAAATAAGCAGCTCGAATACGCGTTTCGACGTGGGTTGATGAACGAGTATGTGCCGTTTTCAACCTGCACCGAACAAGCGCTGGATTACACATGCGCCGCCCATCAAACAACCTTGTCGCCAGAGCAGAAAGCACAGCTTCTCGACCTCTATCTTCGCTTGCCCTGTTTTGATGATGTCCAAGAGAGCCTAGCCTCACTTGTGGCTAAAGGGCATCGGCTGATCGCTTTTTCTAATGGTGAACAACACAGTGTTGAGACGTTGTTGCGCCGCGCGGGCATTCGGGACGAGTTTGCGCAGATAATCAGCTGTGAAGAGGTGAAAACCTTTAAGCCCAACCCATCTGTCTATCAGCATCTTCTGTCGGTCACCCAAGACAACGACACCCATTTAGTCTCGAGTAATCCGTTTGACGTGCTGGGTGCGCAATCAGCCGGTATTAAAACCGTCTGGTTGCAGCGTAGCGTGGATGTGCCTTTTGATCCGTGGGGCGTTGAGCCCGATCGCGTTATTTGTCGTTTGACCGAGCTGTAAAAAAGATAGCCGCCTAGGGCGGCTATGTCAGTTAGCTTGTGATCGGCACGACGAGGATATCAATCGGTGACTTATTGATGAGGTGGCGGGAGTAGGAAACAATTTTGCTCCAAAAGTCCTGATGGTGGCCACAAATCAACAGATCAAAGCCGTGTTCTTTAATGGTGTACGTTAATTTCTCACTGAGATCGCCGGTACCGACAAGGAAGTGCTTGATCGGGACAGGTGAATCGGTTTGAAATTTCTCTAGCCATTTGTTGTTGTTTTCGTTCAAAGGTCGACGGCTAGGATCGGCTTGAATATCGACCAAATCTGGGTAGATTTCCCCATGTGTGCCATCGATATGGATGAACGAGACTTGTGCACCCACTATCTCAGCGAGAGACGCGGCGCGTTCAATGAGAACGTTACTCTCTTCAGACAGTTCTAGTGCAACTAGGATATGTTTGTATTTCATAACCACGCCCTCTTACGTCATTGTTTACCCTATAAGCATAGTATTTCTGTGGAAAAAGATGTGTCGGATAGGTCTCGTAATAGCTTGAAAATACCGATCTATCATTTAGATTTTGCCGATTTTTGTCGTTGCGCTCTGGCCTAAAAATGGGAAATATCCTGATAAATATCTAACCTTATTTAGTGCCTAATGGTTCGAGTACACTCAAGTCAGAATCATAAATAAAGAGAATGAACTATGACCTTTCCATCCAATTTTCTTTGGGGCGGAGCCATTGCGGCTAACCAGGTAGAGGGCGCTTACCTCACTGGTGGCAAAGGGCTTTCCACCGCTGACATGCTGCCAAAAGGGATCTTAAACCCACATCAGACTCGCGAAGCGCGTACTGAGGGGATCAAAGATCTTGCCATCGATTTTTATCATCGTTATCCAGAAGACATCGCTTTGTTTGAGGAGATGGGGTTCAACTGCCTTCGTCTATCCATTGCTTGGACGCGTATCTTTCCGCAAGGCGATGAAACCGAGCCGTGTGAAGAAGGGCTTGCCTACTATGACCGACTATTTGACGAATTGGCGGCCCACGGGATGACACCGTTTGTCACGCTTTCGCACTACGAAATGCCTTACGCCCTAGTGGAAAATTACGGCGGTTGGGGTAGCCGAGAAGTGATTACCTTCTTTGAGCGCTATGCGCGCAGCGTATTTACGCGCTACAAGGAGAAAGTGAAGCTTTGGCTTACCTTTAATGAAATCAATATGTCGTTGCATGCGCCTTTTACTGGGGTGGGACTTCAAGAAGATGCGAGCGAACAGGCGATCTACCAAGCGATCCACCATCAGCTAGTGGCCAACGCTAAAGCAGTGCAGCTCTGTCATGACATCATCCCTGACGCGAAAATCGGCAACATGCTGCTCGGCGCGATTAACTACCCCTACACCTGTAATCCTGATGACGTTTTGGCGGCGATGGATGAGAACAATAAGTGGCTCTTCTTTGGCGATGTGCAGACTCGAGGCAAGTACCCAGGTTATATGTTGCGTTATTTCCGTGATAACGGAATCACCATCGAGATGGAAGCGGGGGACATCGAGACCCTGGCGGCGGCGAGTGTCGATTTTATTTCCTTCAGTTATTACGCCAGTGGGTGTGCGAGTGCCGATCCTAAGCAAAAAGAGGTGGGCAATATCGTCGACAGTGTCCCAAATCCGTATCTGGAAAAGAGTCAGTGGGGCTGGTTGATTGATCCTAAAGGATTGCGCATTCTGCTCAACTTCCTCCACGATCGCTACCAAAAGCCGCTGTTTATCGTTGAGAATGGTCTCGGTGCGCGTGATTCCGTGACTGACGAAGGTGAGGTGATCGACGACTACCGTATCGCGTACCTGCGTGATCATTTGGTGCAAGCGCATGAGGCGATACTAGATGGCGTCGAGCTAATGGGCTTTACCAGCTGGGGGCCAATTGACTTGGTAGCGAACTCTACCGCAGAGATGAGCAAGCGCTATGGCTATATCTATGTCGATCGCCACGATGACGGCTCGGGTACCTTGACGCGTCTGCGCAAAAAGAGCTTCTATTGGTATCAAGAGGTCATCAAAACCAATGGGCAGGCGCTCTTGGCTCAAGAGTAATGAAGTCAGCAGGATGCCGTAGTATTCGGCATCCTTAAGACGGATCGCTTAGAAGATAGAGTGACTGAGAAGCGCATAAATACAGAAACAAGGGGCGCTGCTGCGCCTCTTATCGTGCTTGCTGCGTCTGGAGGAAGAAATCCAACGCGGAGTGAAGGTTGGCTCGGCGCTGCTCAATATTATCGTCATTCATACCAAGAAATGTGGGGTAGAAGGTGCGACCTTTCACTAACGCCAGCAGATTCGTCGCGAGTTCTCGCGCATTTTGCTGCGGCAGTGTGTTGTGTGCCATGGCGTCGCTCAGCCAATGCTCCATTGGACAAGTTTTGATCTGTTCAAGATCGTTGAGATGACAACTGCCATGGCACATGGCTTCAATCGTGATGGCCACCAACAGGCGGCGGCGCTCGCAGCTCAAGACAAAATCCAACTGCTGGTCGAAAATATCAAAAAGCTGAGATTTGATGCTACGGGTCGGATCAAATGGCGGCAGTTTTTGCGTCTCTTGCTCTTGGTGCAAAATGTGTTCGACGACATTCTGGTAGAGCTTCTCTTTCGAGCCGTAATGGGCATAGATGGTGGGCTTTGACGTGCCTGCGCATTTGGCGACAGCTTCAAGCGATGCGCCTTGCACACCAAAATCCTGGTAGCACTCCATTGCTGCCTGAATAATATTCTGCCGAGTTTTTTCGCTTCGTTGACTTCTTTTATCCATACAAAGGTCAGAGCAGTGTTCTAATTTCTTCCATGTGGTCATTGTGTTAACGCTACCATAAGCATGGTCCTACCAGTATGCCTGTCGCTGAGAGTTGAGAGCTGACTCAACATTGCGACACTCGATTGCCGAGATTATCCACGGCTAAGGATTTGGTTTAGCCCTTCAACCAGATTCACAATGGGCTCAATCTTGCGCCCGACTAGCTCATACGCGTAAGGATCGTTGACCACAAACTGGTTGGCCTCTAAACCGGTGACCGCGAGATAGCCCTCGATCTCAGATTTGACCATCAGCGGCGCGACCGGCACTTCTAGCACTTTCTTATCCCCATCAAGGACATAGACAAAGCTTTGGGTCTCTTTGGTATGAACCGCCTGTTTAGGGACAAACAGGGTCGCCTGGCGTTCTATGGCGTTGAGGTAGAGCTCGGTTTTACTTCCCACCAGTAACTGATTGTCAGAATTGGTAAAGGTGGCATAGGCGGAGAGTGTCTGGGCTTGTTCGGTGGTTTTGCTGTCGACAAAACTGAGCGTACCATCAATAAATTGGCCGTTGGCATTTTTTACCGACACTGTCGGCGGCGTGTGTGTTGAGGGATCACTCAGTGTCGTTAGGTAGGGGTAGAGCACGTCATTCGGCGCGCTGAAATGCAGTTCCACATCAGAGACGGCGATCAACTCCGTCAACTCCTGACCTTTGGTGACGAAGTTCCCGGCACTGACCAGAATTTGCCCCACTTTCCCTGAAAAGGGCGCGACGATGGTGGTATCGACGAGCGCCTCTTGGGCGACAAGCAGATTCTTTCTCGTCGCATCAATGGCTTGCCGAGCGCTGTCGAGTCGTTCACCGCGCGTCACACCGGATTTCGTTAAATCAAGGATATTGTCGAGCGCGCGTTGGTATTCCTCTTGGGCGGCTTGAACCGCTAAACGAGCGAAGGTGGTATTAAATTCAAACAGCGGTGTGCCCTTTTTAACCACCGCACCATCATTGACCAAGACATTGGTAATCTTGCCTTCCTGATCCGACAGAATTTTTGTGTATTCAGACGCTTGGAATTCACCGGAGAGCTTCTCGAGCCGGATCGCTTGCTTCTCTATCGGCAACTGAACTTGATACGCGTTGGATTGATAACGTTCGCTGGCGTTCGACAGTTGGCAGGTGACACTGAGAGTGGCCGCCGCGCCAAACAGAACGCTGAGGGTAAGTGCTAGAGGCTTCATGTTATCCCTAAACCTTGTGGTCGTTGATCCCAAAACGAGATGGCCGCTGGGCGGCTCGAGATGATTATGCAACATAGATTATTTTAACTTTACCGTTAAGTAAAGTTTTATTGATGGTTTGAATGGGTTGCGTAGGGCGTGCTTTTTATCACTCGGTGAAAATGTAGATGCTCTTTGTGCTCACTATTCTCGCCTTATAAGAATATAATTTGAACTCACTCTATGACCCAGTTAGAAAAGAATTGACCATGAAAAACGGCAGCGGCCAAGTGAACGAGAAAATCTTACAACTGCTCATGCAGGTAGCGGTCAACGACGAGCCGGTGACCGCCAAAATCTTGAGTCATCAGCTTGGGACACCACTGAGCAGTTTGTATCGCCACCTCAAAATGTTGAAAGAGTGGAATCTGATTGAAGAGAGTACGCACGACAAAACCTTGATCATCGGTCCGGCGGCTTTGATGTTGATGCGCAGTTACCAATCGAGTCAAAGTGAGCTGGAGTCAGTGTCCGCGGTGCTCAGACGCTTACAAAAGCAGACGGGCGAAATGGCCGCTTACATGGTGCCTGTTGGCTATCGTGCACTGTGCGTCAGCCGAAAAGAGAGCATGCAAGCGCTTAGGTGCAGTTATGTCGAAGGGCAGAGTCAGCCGCTGCTGCATGGCGCCTCATCGAAAGTGATGTTGGCGTATATGCCGAGTGCGCGCTGCGAGAAAATATTGCGTTATTTTGGCCAAGAGTCGCAATGGGACGCTTGGCAGACCAAATTGGACGCGATTCGAGCCCAAGGGTATGCGGTCAGTACCTCTGAAATTGATCCCGGGGTGTCTGGTATCAGCGCGCCGGTGTTAAAGGGCAGCAAACTTGTTGGCGCTGTGTCGGTGATGGCACCGGCTCATCGCGTTGAGATGAACGAGCAAAAAATTGTACTTCATGTATTGCAGGCAGCGAGAGCTCTGCCTCCTGAAAGGTAAAGGATATGTTTAGGCTATTTCAACGGCGCAAGCTACACAGTATTACTGGGCTCTGTTGCGACAAACTCACCTTGCTCAGTGTCAGTGAACAGATCAAACCGATGAGCCAAGTAGAGTTTGATATGGCCAACCAGAGCTTGGAAGAGCTCTACGATTGGTTGGCAGACAAAGTCTCGACCAATATTGGCTATGGCGGTCATTTCAATCTCCAACAAGCGGCCAAACATCGCTTGCTTGATACCGTTGCGGCGTTGATGGAATCGGCCAGTTTACCTGTGCTCTTTGCCAATGACGGTGAAAGCTTACTGCATGCGCTGCCGATGGTGGCGAGTCAAGGCAGAGAGCTGGGGTTTATCCATATCAGCCGCAGCTTGGATATCAAACCGACTCTAGAGCCTGAGAAAGGCTCGCTGTTTCATTTTATCTTGCAGCGCAGTCAGCAAAGCCGCTTGTTCTGCCTTGGTGTGGACTCGGACAATCAAGATCCGAAGCTACTTGATTATGCAGAAGATCTCGGCTGTGATTGGTTGTCCGTCAACGAGTGCCACTTTCGCTCTCGTTTTACTGTGAAGCAGCAGTTGAGCCACTACTTGTCGCATTGTGACGACGTGGTGATCAATATTGATCTCGCCAGCTTACAGCCCGTGACGCGGTTGGAATCCGATACGTTGATCGAAGTGCAGATGGTCAATCGAGTGTTACGCCAAGTGCTGCTTTCAGGCAAGGTGCGCTTAGTGCAATTTGTCGGTTACAAAGACAAGCACATTTATTCGAAAGAGACATTGGGCGTGGTGAATGGCTTGGCGTCACTGTTTCCCAGTCATCATAGAGCAGCGTAATGCTCAAGTGGGTGAAAACGGGGGCCTATAAAACTACTAAAGCTGGCGGTTAAGCCAGCTTTGTTGGGGTTGCACAGTTATTGAGATTTGCTGTTCGTGTTTTTGTTCGAATCTTTCCAGTATTGAATACGAACACGATGCAATTGTGCTTTTCTCATTTTCTTCATGATAATCCCTCACGTTAAATACCATGCTCTTCATTGAGCAGATGTGAATCTAGTTCCTCATGAACAATTTCAATTTAGCGGCGAAATGCGCGAAACACCAGTGTTTTGATCACAAATTTTTCGCGAAATTGGCGTAATTTCTAATTTACATGTGACTGAGATCGCCATTTATTGGTCTTGTCATGTAATCGAAGTAAAAGCATCATCTTTACTTTGTATTTGTTAAACAAAACCTTAACTGATGTGTAACCTTACTCGCCTACCATTTGCTCGCTTATATAATGATAACTCAGCAAGGAGTCAGCAATGTGGGATCGTGATGAACAGGATTCACAATTCAGCCAGATGATCGAAGCGCGACTATCTCGTCGTCGTTTCTTAGCCGGAACCGCTGCCGTCAGTGCAGGGGCGTTTCTTTCCCTCAACCCGATCGCGAAAGCGATAGCGGCATCGAGTGATAGTCGTTTGCTCAACTTCGAAGCGGTGCCTGCCTCGACAAAAGATGCGATCATCGTACCTAAAGGTTATAAAGCCACGCCGCTTCTCTCTTGGGGTGATCCTATTTTTGCTGATGCGCCAGAGTTTGATCAAAGCGGTAAGCAAGGTTCAGCCGCGCAAGCGCGTCAGTTTGGTGACAACACCGACGGGATGAGCCTATTCCCTATCAGTGACGATCGCGCTGTTATTGCGGTGAACAACGAATACACCAATTACGAATACTTGTTCGAACATGGCGGTAAAGCGATGACGGCGGACGACGTATTAAAAGCGCAAGCGGCACACGGTGTGACGGTGTTCGAAATCGTCAAATCCGGCGGAGAGTGGAAAGTGGATAAAGCGGGGAAACGCAACCGCCGTATTACCGCTAACACAGAAATGCGCCTGACAGGCCCAGCGGCGGGTCATGCGTTGATGAAAACCAAATTGGATCCTTCAGGCTTAGCGCCACTCGGCACCTTTAATAACTGCGCCAACGGTCAAACGCCTTGGGGTACATACTTAACCTGTGAAGAGAACTTCCACGGCTATTTCGGTACCAGTACGACGGCTGAGTTGAGCGACGATCATAAGCGTTACGGAATCAAAGCGGCGAAGAGCAGCTACCAGTGGCATGACACCGATGAGCGTTTCGATGTCGCTAAGCATCCGAATGAGCCACACCGTTTTGGTTGGGTTGTGGAGATCGATCCAAACGATCCGACGTCGACGCCGCTTAAGCGCACTGCACTCGGGCGATTTAAGCACGAGAATGCGGCACTGTTGATCAACGATGATGGTCATGTCGTGGTGTACCTAGGTGATGATGAGCGTGGGGAGCACATTTACAAATTTGTCTCTCGCGATCGCTACCAACCGGGCAATGATGCTGCTAATCGCAACTTGCTTGAAGAGGGCACCTTGTATGTCGCCAAGTTCGAGATGGACGACAACGAGTTGAAAGGCAAAGGCCAGTGGATTGAACTGACGTACGGCAAAAATGGCCTGACTAAAGAGAACGGTTTTAACGATCAAGCCGAGGTGATGATTTTTGCACGTCGCGCTGCGACTCAAGTTGGCGCGACCACGATGGATCGCCCAGAGTGGGTGGCGGTGCACCCAGACAACCAACACGTCTTCTGTACCCTCACCAACAACAAAAACCGCGGCGTAAAAGAGGGCCAACCTGTCGGTGGTCCTAACCCTCGCGCTGAAAACCACTACGGACAAATTGTTCGCTGGGTACCGACCTCGGGCGATCACACCCAAGCAGAGTTTGATTGGGATTTGTACCTGATTGCTGGCAACCCAACGGTGCACAAAGATTCGCTCTACGCGGGCAGTGACAACATCAACGCCGACAACATGTTTAATAGTCCGGATGGTATCGGTTTTGATAAAGCTGGTCGTTTGTGGATTCAAACGGACGGAAACTACTCAAATCAGGGCGATTTTGCAGGTCAAGGGAACAACCAAATGTTGTGCGGCGATCCTAATACTGGTGAAGTGCGACGTTTCTTGACGGGGCCAATTGCCTGTGAAATCACGGGGCTGACCTTCTCCGCCGACTACAAAACCATGTTTGTGGGGGTTCAGCATCCGGGCGAGAAAGGTGCGCCTTCTCACTATCCAGGTGGTGGTGACAGCAAGCCTCGCTCCACCATCGTTGCCATTACCCGTGAAGATGGCGGCGTTATTGGCGCTTAAGCTGTCTCACTGTTTGCATCAACAATCATTCGCATCAAGATGGGCGCCACGAGCGCCCATTTTTTATTGCCGATATCCACATTGGCATATTTATGCGATCGCTCGCATAAAAAACGTCAAGGTTTCGTGTGTTCACCGCAAAGAGTGTTGCGCTTCACAATCGCAATCCCTATATTGAAAGAGTACTCAGCATAACCTTAAGGTGTTCTAATCCGAATAAACTCCAGATAACAATACGACATTGAGCGATTGACCCGGCGAATCTAACCCATTTCTATTGGCGCAGACGCCCCAACGTAAAAAGAATAAAGTCTATCTGAGCGCCTTCTGATGAGAGAAGTGGCACCTTTAGGTTATCAAGTACGGTGATGATAACTGAGGAGGAGGTTAGGCTATGGTATCACTACTTTGGGTAGCATTAGGTTGTGTGGTCTTCTTATGTTGTTGGAGTGCTCAGCATGGTCTCCCTATGCTGGGGCTTAAACTGGATGAGTCCGATCTACTGATTATATCTGAACTCGCTGGCGAAGACGTCTTAGAGGCATGACCTCAAATAAACGACGATAATGAGCGTTGAAGCAGCAGCAAAAATGGAGCCTTGGGCTCCATTTTGCGTTTCAAGCCTATCGAAAATTTTGGCTATGGCAGTGCGTTGCGTTATAGCGAGATCACGTCCGTCAACTTATCCACCACCGTATGAAAACGGGCTGGCCACGCTCTTTGTTTCTTGCTCACCAAATACAGGGTCTCGACGACAGCTTTCTTTGGCTGATGCACAGCAAGTTGATCGCGCAAAGTGAAAGAGCTGAATGCGCTGTGTGGCAGCACCGTAAAACCGAGCCCTTTGGCGACTGGCAGAAGAATTTGACTGAGTTGGTTGATGTAGCCCGAGGTGCGCAGGGCGCGAATATCAATCCCTGCCAGCGCTTTGTCGCCACACTGCGAAAAGTAGAGCGAGAGATAGTGCTCCGCGTCGGGGTGGCGAATTAAACCGATCTCAAGGAGAAGTTCAGGGGTGATAGGCTCGTCGACGTTTGCCGGCACAATCAAACACATGGTTTCTTGACCTATCTCCTGCGCTTCGATTCTCGGGTCGAGCGGAATGTGGGTGACAAGGCCCAAATCGGCGCGTCCCTCAGCCAAATCGTCGATGATCTTGCGGTTGGGGGCGACTTCCAGCTTGACGACCAGTTGTGCAAATTCACACTGTAAATCGAGCAGATGCGGGTAGATAAGCTGCGCCAACGCGCCAGAGCAAGAGACCGACACCTCACCTCGATGCGCGTCATCCTGAGATAACGAAGCAATCAGGTCTGTTTCTTGTTTGGCGCGCTGCTTTGCGTACTGATAGACCTGTCTGCCTTGTTCCGTTACTTCAAAGCTCTTGTTGTGACGCGCAATCAGTGGGTAGCCGCAAGCCTGTTCGAGCTTTTTGATGTGCTGGCTGACACCGGGCTGAGTCATGAACAGCTTTTCTGCGGTATGAGTAAAGTGGCCGGTCTCGACCAAGGTTTGAAACGTTTTGAGCCAGAGTGGATTGAGCATAACCGTCAAATCAATAACGAAAATTTATAAAATTAAGAGTAAACGATAATGTTCTGTGTGCCAAACGTCGCGTTCGTATCGCCCACTCCTCGATTCACTCGGGTTATTTAAGTGATCTGAATAGGTTGCATCTGCGCTACCACAGGGTTAAGGTTGGCGACATAGTCGGGGAGCGTTCCTTCTGCTCGAATCATAACGATAGCTTGATTAACGAGCCTGTCGTAGAAGCATAGAAGGAGGGCTGAGATCGCATCGCGAGACCCGTTGAACCTGATTCAGTTAGCACTGACGTAGGGAACTATTCATAACGCGGTGTCGTGGGGTCGCCACAATCTCGCCCGTTATGTGTTGTGCTTGGCCAACGCGCTCTGCACACAGTTCCTGATGCGTGCGTGAGGAACACCGATGAACCAAACCGCATTTTATGACCCTCAAACTCCGATTGTCCTAACCATCGCTGGCTCCGACAGTGGCGGCGGCGCGGGCATCCAAGCCGACATCAAAGCGATCAGTGCAACAGGCAGTTACGCCTGCTCCGTTATTACGGCAATTACCGCGCAAAATACCTGTGGCGTTCACGCCATTCATCCTATCCCTATCGACCATGTTCAAGCGCAGCTCGATGCGGTATTGAGCGATCTCAATGTCGTGGCGGTGAAGGTTGGCATGCTGGCTGACGCTGAAATCATCCGTGTCGTGGCACAAAGTTTGTCGGCGTATCAGCCCAAGTTTCTAGTGGTGGACCCGGTGATGGTGGCCACCAGTGGTGACAGCTTACTGCACGCGAGTGCGGTGGGTGCGCTTAAGAAAGAGTTGCTACCGCTTGCCGATATGATCACACCAAACTTACCCGAGGCGGCTGCGCTGACTGGGCGAGCAACGCCGACATCGGAAGAGGAGATGGGAGCGATGATTGACGCCCTGCGCGCCTTGGGCGCCAAAACAGTGCTTCTTAAAGGGGGGCATTTAGAGGGCGAAAGCAGCAACGATCTGCTGATTGAAAGGAGTGGCAGTGAATTGATTCGCGCTAAACGAGTCACCACTCATAATACTCATGGCACGGGTTGCACGTTGTCATCGGCCATTGCGTCCTATCTTGCCCAAGGGTATCGGCTGCACAAAGCGGTCCATTTGGCCAAGCAATACATCTCACAAGCCATCGCGCATGCCGATGAACTCTCTATTGGTCAAGGACATGGGCCTGTGCACCACTTTTTCTCTGGTCACCAAAATGTACGTTAATCGCGATGGTGTGCAGTCACAACATAAGGGCCCTTATTTGGGCATCGAGACCGAGCCAGAGCGGCTAGAGTTGAGAATAAAACGCGCCGCGTCATAGCGATCATTAGAGAGAGGAATATAGCCAGAGTGGGAGACAACTTTGTTGATGTTGTCTCTGTCGATATAACTATCGACAAAGCGTTTCAGTGATGGCCGCTTCTCTAGCGCCTGTTTGTTCACGTAAATAAACAGAGGACGGGAAAGTGCGGTGTATCGTCCCATAATCACGTTCTCGACACTGGGTTTGACCGCGTTGAAGCCAGAGGGAGAGATGGCGATCGCTTTCAACTTGTCTTGATTTTGCAAATAGTAAGCAAAGCCGATAAACGCCATGGCGTTGGGATCGGCGGCCACTTCGGCGACTAAGGCTTCATCGTCTTCATTTGCGGTGTAGTCTTGTCGACTCGCTTTGCCATCCAGCACCACCTCAACAAAATAGTCATAAGTGCCTGAGTCTGATCCAGGGCCGTGCAGGACGATGGGGCGATCAGGGAAGTGCGGATTGACTTGCTGCCAGTGAGTTATCGTGCGTTCAGCGGTGCTTTCCCAGAGTGTTTTCAGTTCATCAAGAGAGAGCGCATCGATCCACTGGTTTTCTTTGTTCACCACCACGGTTATCGCATCGAGTGCGACGGGGAGCTCAATATAGTCGATGTGGTTGATCTCACACAGCGCTCGCTCTTTCTCTTTAATCGGGCGAGAGGCGTTAGAAATATCCGTGCGGCCTCGGCAAAACTTACGAAATCCGCCACCTGTGCCAGTGATGCCCACCACCACTTGGGTGTTGTGCCGCTCGGCACGCATAAAGTGATCGGCGACGGCTTGAGTGATCGGGTACACGGTACTCGACCCTTCAATTTTGATCAGATCTTTCCCGTGTGCCGTGGTACTCATCAGCGCTAGGCATACAGAAGCAAGAACAGTCGAACGCAATCGAAAAGTCATGGTTGAGCACAAAGGAAGAATCAACATACCGCGACTATACGAGCTAGCACTTTTGAGCTCAATATCTTCATGTGGACTGTCACCAAAGATTCATCAATCACTCATCAGTAATAACTACACTGAATATCTTCATGGGGTTGTAACATTTCTTCACTAGGCTGACTCGCCTATGTTTTTATTCCTGCCCGCAAAATACGTGGGTAAACGTTCGTGTGATGCTATGAAGCGCAAATTCATTTTTACTTCCATTCTCGCCTTGTTGGTGATCACGTTTACGTCGGCGCTAGTGACCCAAGCGACCCATCTTTTAGTGAAAAAGTCCCCGCTTGCGGAAGCGGCCGCTGAAATTAAAGTCAACGGCACGCTGGCCTATCTTTGGTTTGATGAGATCATGTCGGGCGATACCGCTCAGTCGATTCAGGAAGTGTGGTACTACTTAGAAATCGCTGATTGGCATGTGGTCGCGCTGCTTGAAGGCGGCGAGAGCATCATGGGCAATTATGAGCCAGTCACGGACAACGAATTACGTGAGCGTCTGGTTGAGCTTCGCAAAACGCTGGCGCAATTCCGCCTTCATGTGGAATCCACCTACCAAAAAATTCAGGCGCAGCGAGCGGATGCGTTTTTAAGCGCCGGACGCGACGAGCAATTTTTGGAGTTTGCCAGCCAAGCGGATGAGATCCAGCGCGTGATCAAAGCCAGTTATGAATCTGGGATTTCCAATTACACGCAAACCAGCATCACCCTGATTATTGCGGTGATTGTGATTGCTGCCTACTCGATACGATTGCAGCACCGCTATGAGAAAAACCGCGATCAATTGCTCCACTCTCTCACGCAAGCCAAAGCCGCAATAGAGGAGAAAAATGAGCAACTGCACAACCGAGCTTACTTCGACCCTTTAACTGGGTTGCCAAACCGAGCACTGTTTTTAGACCGACTAGGCCAATCCATCCTCAACGCTGACCGCTCGAAAAAGCCGTTTGCTTTACTGTTCATCGATTTAGATCATTTTAAAGACGTCAACGATCTCTATGGGCATGAGATGGGCGACCGCTTGCTTGAGCAAGTCGCAAAGCGGATTGAGAGCAGCATTCGCATCACCGACTTGTCGGCGCGCTTCAGTGGCGATGAGTTTGTGGTGGTACTGAGTCACTTAAACAGCGTCAATAGCGCAATCAGTGTTGCCAACCGTATCGCCTCGAAGTTGATAGATACCTTGCAGCAGCCGTTTCATATAGAGGGTGTGGCGGTGAATGTGTCCGCCAGTATTGGTATTTCGCTCTATCCCGAAGACAGTGCGACGCAAGATAGCCTGCTACGCTACGCGGACAACGCCATGTATCACGCCAAAGCGATGGGCAAAAACAATTTTCAGTTTTACTCCAAAGAGCTCAACCGCATTGCGATGTCGCAAAAAGA
Source organism: Vibrio sp. R12-SW3-ISO1 (assembly GCF_059834005.1). Classification (NCBI taxonomy): domain Bacteria; kingdom Pseudomonadati; phylum Pseudomonadota; class Gammaproteobacteria; order Vibrionales; family Vibrionaceae; genus Vibrio; species Vibrio sp. R12-SW3-ISO1. The sequence continues at coordinate 35,342 of NZ_JCBDGK010000048.1, read as the reverse complement.
GACCGAGAGCGATCTCAATAAAGCGATTGAGCGTGATGAATTCGAGCTGCACTTTCTGCCCAAGTGGCAGTTGAACGATGAGAAAGTGGTCGGCGTTGAAGCCTTAGTGCGTTGGAACCATCCCACCAAAGGGCGGTTGTACCCCAATGATTTTATTCCCGTAGCCGAATCCACCGGTTTGATTCGCCTGCTTGATTTGTTGGTGATGCGCAAAGCGCTGCAAGCCAAGAGAAAGTGGTTAGATGACGGCGTCGAAACCGGGGTGGTGGGGGTGAATATTTCCGCGAAGAGCTTAAAACATCCGGGCTTTTTTGACAGTTTGAAAAAGGTCATTGTCCAGTCCGGCGTTCCGACACGTTACTTAGAGGTGGAAATCACCGAGACCGTGATGATTGAGAATACCGAGCTCGCGCAGGTGATTTTTAAAGAGTTACAGCAACTGGGTGTGCGCGTGGCATTGGACGATTTCGGTACCGGCTTTTCATCACTCTCTTACTTGAAAGATTTCGAGTTTCAAACGCTCAAAATCGATCGCAGTTTTGTTATCGATTATGCCAATAACGCCACCTCGTCGGTATTGCTGAAAAACATTATCTCGCTTGGCAACGAGCTTGGTGTTTCTGTGGTTGCTGAGGGCGTTGAAACCGCTGCCCATCAGCGGGATCTACTCAAAATGGGCTGCGCGATCGGCCAAGGTTTCTATCTCACTAAACCGGTAAATGCAGAGGCGCTAGCCAAATTGCTTGCTCCAGAAGCGTACCTCAGAGAGCGTGGAAACGTGGTGCCTATGACCCGATGGTCTTAGTTATGCGCTTGCCCTTATCAACTGTTGCACACCGATAATTGGGCATGATGCGAACTTGCAGCGAATTGACACGCGGTTGATAAAATCATTAACGCCACACGCCTAAGATCATCTCTCGAAAGTCGAGGTGAGAGGCGAGTGTGAAACATAGAGTTAGTGAGAAGCAAAAAGGGTTAGGGCTGTTGATGGTGCTGTCGGGCGCCATTGCGCTGATGAGCCTGATGTTTAGCTCAGTGGATCTGCTGAGTGACGTCTCAGATCCCATCGGGCAAGGGATGACATGGCTGACTTACTCCGCGGGATCGCAAGGCTTTCTCGTTACTCTCGCTTTGCTGGTGGCTCTGGCACTTTGGGTCATTCGTTCGACTTCTTCTCATTGTTCTTTTTTCCCTCGTTCTTTTTTAACCACAGAGCACTCAAGCGTTTCACCTCGTCGTCAGCTTGGTGTGTCGCTGATAGGAAAAGCGGCGCAACTGGCGCTGCTGCTGGTGTTTGCCTTTGTAGCCAAAAGTGGCTTGAAGCTCGCGACAGAAAGCCCGCGTCCTTACACGGAACTGTTAAGTCATCAGCTGTTGATTCCCCAGCCCGCGCACTTTTATAAGCTCGATGCCGAGCAAAAAGATCAGGTGATTGATGCCCTGGATACTCGGGTGAGTGATTGGCGTACGCGCCATTGGCATGGCGAGAAAGATTACTCTTTTCCTTCCGGCCATACGTTGTTTGTCGCGGTGTGCGTGGCCTTTTTTGGCGGCCTGTTTGCTGAGCGTAAGCACTATGGTCTGGCTGCCGGTGTGTTGATTTGGGCGCTAGCGGTCGCGTATAGCCGACTGTGGCTTGGCATGCATCGACCCATTGACCTTGTTGGATCTGTGGCGGTGGCTGCATTGATTTACACGCTGGTGCCACGGTTAACTGTGCCACTTAGATGGCAAGAGAAGCTCACCTTGGGCCATGTCAAGCGCTAGTATTTCGCTTGGGGGAACCACGGGTTTGTCGCGGAGCAAGCAAGGCGAACTTTCGGTGCTATTCTTTAAGGTACCTTACTCATTTATCAATAAGACACGAGCCAGAGATGAAAGCGCCTGATTTACCACCCGATGAGCAGCAACGCATCCAAAGCCTTCACCAGCTTCAGATTCTCGACACGGAACCGGAGGAGCGTTTTGACCGCGTGGCTCGCCTTGCGAAGCGGTTGTTTGACGTGCCAATGGCCTTGGTCAGCTTGGTGGATGTGAACCGTCAATGGTTCAAATCTTGTTTTGGCTTGGAGGCGAAAGAAACCGGGCGTGATGTCTCTTTTTGTGGCCACGCGATCTTGGGTGATGCGCCGTTCGTGATTGAAGATGCCACTCAAGATGAGCGATTCGCTGATAATCCTTTGGTCTCCGGTGCGCCCCATATTCGCTTTTATGCTGGTGTGCCTTTGGTGTATCACGACGGTACCAAGCTCGGCACTCTGTGCATTATCGACACCAAACCGAGACACTTCTTACCGGATGAGATCAACGACTTGCTGGATTTGGCCAAAATTGCCGAGCAGGAGCTGTCGAACAGTTTAACCGCGACCTTAGACCCTCTAACGCTGATCTCAAACCGGCGCGGATTTTTCGCCTTGGGAGCAAAGTCGGTAGATTACTGCCGCGCGGCGCAGTTACCCCTCTCCTTGGCCTATTTTGATCTCGATAACTTTAAGCACATCAACGATACCCACGGTCACAGTGCCGGGGATGCGCTACTCAAAGCGTTTGCTGCGACGATGCGAGACTCCTTTCGTGAGTCCGATGTGTTTTCTCGTATTGGCGGTGATGAGTTTGTTGTGTTGATGTCTGGCGCGTCAGAGCCGGTTGCGGGTGTGGTGATAGAGCGGTTTAAGCAGGCAATAGAGGCGTACAATCAACGCAGCGGTCATGCCTATGCAATAGAGTTTAGCGTGGGCATTACCTCTGCCAGCTCCAACGCTAAACTGTCGATACAAGAGCTTGTCGAACTGGCCGACAAGCGCATGTATCAAGATAAGCAATCCAAATCCCGTAAAAGATAAGGTCCGCTAGGGAATAACTCGCAAAGAGAATCAATGAGCGAGTTATTTCGATGAGGCCGCATCAAGCGTCTCATTATCGCCAATAAAACCGCCGGTTTGATGTGCCCACAACTGCGAGTATATCCCTCCGGCGCTTATCAGTTCTTGGTGGGTGCCTTGCTCGACGACTTGACCTTGGTCGAGGACGATAAGGCGATCCATCGCAGCGATGGTTGAGAGTCGGTGCGCAATAGCGATGACGGTTTTGCCTTCCATCAGCTCATTCAAACTCTCTTGAATCGCCGCTTCGACTTCCGAATCGAGTGCTGAGGTGGCTTCATCTAAAATCAGTAATGGCGCGTCTTTTAACAGTACGCGAGAAATAGCGATACGCTGACGTTGTCCGCCAGACAGTTTCACCCCTCGCTCACCGACTTGCGCGTCGTAACCCGTATTGCCAAAAGGGTCACTCAGGGTTTCAATAAACTCATGCGCGTGCGCCTGTTGAGTGGCACGTAACAGCGCTTCCTCGCTGGCTTCAGGGTTGCCGTAAACGATGTTGTCACGAATAGAGCGATGCAGCAGGGAGGTGTCTTGCGTCACCATACCGATGTTACTGCGCAGCGAGTCTTGGGTTACCGCATTGATCGCTTGGCCATCAATGGTGATTTGCCCGCTTTCGACATCATGAAAACGCAGCAGAAGGTTCACTAGGGTGGATTTTCCTGCGCCAGAGCGGCCCACCAGACCCACTTTTTCACCCGGTTTGATGGTCAGATTAAGGTGAGAGATCACCCCTTTAGTTTTATCACCATAGTGAAAGCTCACGTTATCAAACTTGATTTCACCGTCAGTGACATTGAGCGCTTTGGCGTTGGGCGCATCTTGGATATCCACCGGTTTTGATAGGGTTTTCATCCCATCCACCACGGTACCCATGTTTTCAAACAGCGCGCCCACTTCCCACATGATCCACATCGACATACCGTTGATGCGCAGCGCGAGGGCAATGGCGATGGCGATCGCCCCGACACTGACGGCATCGTTCATCCACAGTACGATTGAGAGCGTACTGATAGTAAAGACCAACACATAGTTGGTGATTTCCACCGCAACATTGAACCCTGTGACCAAGCGCATCTGGTGATAGACGGTATCCAAAAAGCCGCGCATCCCGGTTTCGGCGTAGTCGGTTTCCCGCTGACTGTGGGAGAACAACTTGACGGTGGCGATATTGGTGTAACTGTCGACGATGCGTCCTGTCATGGTGGAACGCGCATCGGCTTGGTGTGACGCGATGTCTTTCAGCTTTGGTACAAAATAGAGCTGAATCCCCACGTAGCAGCATAACCAAATCAGCATCGGGATCATTAAGCGCCAGTCTGCCTGAGCGAGTAGCACGACGATGGAGGTAAAATAGACCGCGACATAAACAAACACGTTCATGGTTTTCATCACGGTTTCGCGCACCGCAAGGGACGTTTGCATGACTTTGGTTGCCACTCGGCCGGCAAAGTCATCTTGATAGAAGGTCAGGCTTTGTTTGAGTAAATAGCGATGAGCTAGCCAGCGGATAGCCATAGGGTAGTTACCCAGCAGTGACTGGTGGATGACCAAAGAGTGCGCCAAGATCAGCAACGGCATGATGATGAGAAGCAGCGCCGCATAAAACAGCAACTGCGTTTGGTTCTCTTGCCAGAATGTCGCAGGGTCGCTATGTGTCAACCAGTCGACGAGATTGCCCATCGCACCAAACAGCGATACCTCTACCACCGCGACGATCATTGATAGAATTGACATGAGCAGCAGTGGCTTTTCAAAGCCTCGGGTGTAGTGGCGGCAAAAGGCCCAAATGCCCATTGGCGGCTGGTCGGGCTCTTGACGTGGAAAAGGGTGTGTCCACTGCTCAAACTTGTTAAACATGCGTGTTTCCTAAAGGCAAAAATGGCTCAATATGAAAGGATACGCAATGGTAACGCGTTAGTAATCAGAATGTAACCAGTGCGATATTCTTATTTGTGCATATTATTCATGCTGAAACTCTGAGTGGTGCTGGTGACAGTAATATTTGCTGCATTGAAAATTATAATCAGAAAATATTACTGATTTATACTCGTTTCGCTGCGTGATTTCAGTGATTTTTTGTTTAACATTATGTCTACAATTGGCTTCATCAAGTGAAAAAATGCGAGTTGGTCATCATGTTGGAACAGCAATCTGTAGTGAATTCCTTAGCGAATAACGACATGTTACAGGCACAGAACGCGAACTGCGTTGTGATGGTGCCACCGAAAGAGTTTGCTTTTAACGCGCAAACCGCCAAAGACAATGAATTTCAGCATGTCATCCAGGCTGAAACGAGCGCGATTCGCCGCAAGGCGATGGCGGAGTTTAACGCTATGGTGGCGAAGCTGCGTGCTGCGGGCGTTCAGGTGATTGAGTTTGACTACCCCACCTCTGAGATAGAGACGCCAGATGCAGTGTTTCCCAATAACTGGTTCAGCACCACAGCTGAGGGCACGCTCTATACCTTCCCAATGGCTTGCCAAAATCGCCAACAGGAAGTAAGACCCAAAGCGCTGGTCGAGGCGCTGCAAGCTGCGGGAAGAAGCGTGACTCAACAAGATAGCTTAGTGAGCTACCTTGCGCATGGCGCGCACCTTGAAAGCACGGGTGTTATGGTGATGGATCACATCAATCGCACCATTTATGCGGCGTTGTCGCAGCGCTGTGATCGTGAAGTGTTGGAGGATTACGCGGAGCGTATTTGTTACCCTAAAGTGGTGTCATTTCAAACCGCGTTGCCGTCAGGTAATCCTATCTATCACACCAATGTGATGATGGCGATCGGTGAAGGCTTTTGCGTCATCTGTGATGAAGTGATCCCTGAGTTCGAGCGCCGTTTTGTTTTGAAATCCTTGGCAAAAGACAAACAGGTGATTTCAATCAGCTTGGAACAGATGAACCAGTTTTGTGGCAACCTTCTTCAGCTTGAAACCATCAATGGTGACAAGGTGATTGCCATGTCGCAATCGGCCTATCAGGCGTTTGAGCCCGCGCAATTGGCGCAACTCTCTAGCCACGGTAAGGTGCTGGCGTTTGATGTTTCGACCATCGAATCCATCGGTGGCGGCAGCGTACGCTGCATGCTGGGTGAGGTCTTCTTACCGACCCGCAGTCGAGCACTGTAGTGCTAGTCGCGATTTCAGTCATAAGGCAGCGTTCGCTGCCTTTTTTGCGATTGCAAATACGCAATAGTTCCACAATAATGGAAATGTTTTTCTGTGGAGTGAATTATGGAACTGGAATCGGTTGCCAAAGCGCTAAAAGAATTGGGCCATCCGACTCGATTGGCGATATACAAAACCATCGTTAAGGCGGGTTATCAAGGGGTGGCTGTGGGCGCGATTCAGGAGCGGTTGTCTGTCCCGGGCTCTACTTTGTCTCATCACATCTCTAGCTTGGCATCGGCGGGATTGCTCAGCCAGCGCCGAGAAGGGCGCACTTTGTATTGCGTTGCGGAGTATGAATGTTTGGATCAGGTGATCCGCTTTTTGCGTGCCGAGTGTTGTAGTGACGAACGCTGCGATCAAAAACGCCCACAGGATGTGTAAATCGAGTGGGCGCTGTTTGTTGTCTGTAGCGGGGACTATTTCACAGGGTAGCCGTTAAAACCCAACTTCTCAGAAATATTGCGGCCGGCATTGTGTAGCAGCTCAATGTAGTAAGACATGCGCTTTTCATCAAAACGAATGGTCGGGAACGAAATCGAAACGCCAGCGATGACCGTGCCGAAACGGTCGTAGATTGGCGCAGCGATACAGCGCAGACCTGGCTCTTGCTCTTCGTTATCTTGACCAAAATGCAGTTCACGCACTTTTTTAAGCTCAGATAAGAGCTGATCAACGTTTTCGTGTGTGCGTTCTGTGTGTTTAACAAACTCTACATTCGCCAGAAGATCGCGTACGAAGCTCTCATCACGCTCCGCCAGCAATACCTTACCAATCGCGGTACTGTAGAGAGGGTTACGACGACCGACGCGTGATTGCATGCGTAGGTTGTAGTTGGAGTCGATTTTGTGAATATAGATGATGCCGTCTTCGTCAAGGGCACCTAAGTGCAGCGCTTCATTGGTTTGCTGCGAGATGTACTTCATCTCTTTATCGGCCAGTTCAATCAGATCGACGTATTCGAGTGATTTCGCGCCGAGCTCAAACATCTTCAGGGTAAGGGAGTATTTATCTGCTTCACCTTCTTGTGCCACATAGCCTAACGTTTTCATGGTTTGCAGGAATCGGTACGTTGTCGCTTTCGACATCATCAGACGCTGTGACAGCTCTGAAACACCAATTTCCTTTTGCTCGCCCAATGCTTGAAGAATGTTAAATACCTTGAGAACCGAGGATACGGCTTCAGGTTGGGTGTTCTTTTCCATCTCTTTACCCTAGTTATATTTGTCTAGGGGTGATTATACCTATGAGACGATGAGTCGCCAGATTATTTCAAAAAACGTTTTTAAAATTTTGAAACCGCGCAGCTATTTGTCATACAAAAAGACGATCTAGGTCATGCTTTTTGAAAGTCTGTTTTAAAAATAATTGAAATGCGGTTTTAAAAATTGCTATATTAGCGTCACAGGATGGCGAGCCATCGTAATGAACGTTAATTTGACAGCTTTTGAGGAATAAACATGATTCTTAATTCATTTAACCTAGAAGGTAAGGTTGCTATCGTAACGGGTTGTGACACTGGCCTTGGTCAAGGTATGGCACTAGGTCTTGCAGCAGCAGGTTGTAAAGTTGTTGGTGTTAACTACGTTGAACCAACTGAAACCATCGAAAAAATGAATGCAGCAGGTTACACGTTCCTAGATGTTCGCGCTAACCTACTAAAACAAGACGATATCCCAAGCATCATCGACAGCACTGTGACTGAATTCGGTAAAGTGGATATCCTAGTAAACAACGCAGGTATCATCCGTCGTGAAGATGCGATCGACTTCTCAGAGCAAAACTGGGATGACGTGATGAACATCAACTCGAAAACGGTTTACTTCATGTCTCAAGCAGTAGCGCGTCAGTTTATTGCTCAAGGCACTGGCGGTAAGATCATCAACATCGCTTCTATGCTTTCTTTCCAAGGCGGCATCCGTGTACCTTCTTACACTGCATCTAAGAGTGCGGTTATGGGTATCACTCGCGCAATGGCAAACGAATGGGCTCGTCACAACATCAACGTGAACGCAATTGCACCGGGTTACATGGCGACAAACAACACAGCAGCACTACGCGCGGATGAAGATCGCAACGCCGCTATCCTAGAGCGTATCCCTGCTGATCGTTGGGGCACGCCAGAAGACGTTGCTGGCCCATGTGTATTCCTAGCGTCTGACGCTGCTTCTTACATCAACGGTTACACTGTTGCTGTAGACGGTGGCTGGTTAGCTCGCTAATTAGCAATTTAGTGCCTAACTGTGGTTAGGCGCTGAAAAATGGGTAGATCACGTGGAACAAAACACGATTGCACAAATTCTTGGATTCTTAAGCTTTTTTTTAGGGGTGTGTACCTTTTATCAGAAAGACGATAAGAAGCTGAAGATTTTGATGTTGGTTTTTCATTTAAACCATCTACTGCATTTTTTCTTGCTTGGCTCTTTAGTATCGGTGGTCAGTTCAGTGCTTTCAGCGCTTCGAACGGCTACCGCGATTTACGTTTCATCGAAAAGAGTCGCAGCAATCTTCATCGCCATCAGTATGGCCAGTGGTTTCTATATTATGGAATCGCCACAGGACATCTGGCCAATTTTGGGCACTGTCATCGGGACATTCTCGGTGTTTGTCCTCAAGGGCGTGGCGATGAGAATCGGTTTTTTGGTCGGGGCGTTATGCTGGCTGACCAATAATTTCATCATAGGATCGATTGGTGGAACGCTGCTGGAAATGACGCTGATCAGCGTTAACTTAATGACCACAGCAAAATTGCTCAGAGAGCAAAAGAAAGTGAAGCTTGTCGATAACGAAGAGAAAGAAGACCCATGTTCGTATACAACAAAGACATCCAACTAGAAGACCTAGGTGACGGTATCTCACGTAAAGTGCTCGCGCACAGTGACAACATGATGGCCGTTGAAGTGCACTTTGAAAAAGGTGCTGTTGGTTCAATGCACAACCACCCACATGAGCAGTTGACTTACGTACTGTCTGGTAAGTTCGAATTCACTATCGGCGATGAGAAGAAAATCGTTGAAGCGGGCGACACCATGTACAAAGAGCCAAACATTGAGCACGGTTGTGTGTGTCTAGAAGCCGGTGTGTTGATTGATAACTTCACGCCAATGCGCAAAGATTTCCTATAAGTTTTAAAATTAGTTACGCGGTTCGCCGCAGGAGAATCCAATGAAAATTGCACTAACTATGGAAAACAGCCAAGCACCTAAAAACGCTATGGTTGCTGCTGAGCTAAACACGGTTGCTGGTGGTCTAGGTCACGAAGTATTCAACGTAGGTATGACTGACGAAAACGATCATCACCTAACGTACATCCACCTAGGTATCCAAGCGAGCATCCTACTGAACTCTAAAGCAGTGGATTTCATCGTAACGGGTTGTGGTACTGGTCAAGGCGCACTAATGGCAAGCAACCTACACCCAGGTGTTGTTTGTGGTTACTGCCTAGAGCCATCTGACGCGTTCCTATTCAACCAAATCAACAACGGCAACGCGATTTCTCTAGCGTTCGCAAAAGGCTTTGGTTGGGCTGGTGAACTGAACGTTCGTTACATCTTCGAAAAAGCGTTCACTGGCGCGCGTGGCGAAGGTTACCCAATCGAGCGTGCTGCACCTCAGCAAGCAAACGCGGCTATCCTAAACAACGTGAAAGCAGCAGTATGTAAAGACGTAGTTGAGTCTCTACGTGCGATTGACCAAGATCTTGTTAAGCAAGCAGTGGGCAGCGCGCAGTTCCAAGAGTGTTTCTTCTCTAACTGCCAAGTGCCAGAAATCGCAGAATACGTGAAGTCTCTAATCGACTAATCACGGATTGCTAAGGGAAGAGGAGGGCCGTTAAGCCTGCCCATTTCCGGCGAATCTAGCCAAAAAAGCACCCAGATGAATGGGTGCTTTTTTTTTATGTCTTTTTGGCCACTGATAAGTGGCGTCTATGCAAAAGTGAAACACCGTATCTAAGAATGCATTTTATTGGTTTTTTGCTTCTCACCCCTCTCTAGAACGAGTAAAAGCGTGCGCCAGAAACCATAAATCAAAACAATGCTTCAATATTGGTAAGTCAAATGAGAAAACAGACTCTTGCCCTGTGCGTTGCCATGGCGTTGACACCACAAGCGATTGTGAGTGAACTGACTGCTGACATCGAACTTGAACAATTAGGCCCAGAGACGGGCGCAACACCTAACTGCTAGGAAGGCGCAGGCATCATGGTTCGTGACATCGTAGGCGCAGAGCGTCTGATGCCACAACCAGAGGGCCACGAAGAGTTCCCTTCGGCGTCAAACATGGTGATGAACCTGATGCGCTCACACACGCGCACCAACGATGGTATGACCAACATCAACGCCTCTTTCCGTGAAGGTGTCTACCAACCTTGGGGCACCGCAGGTAACCGCCTAAGCCAAGTGGATTACGTGGAAGGCGTCCCTTTTGTCCCACCTTTGATATCAAGTGATGACGTTTTAACCGTTACTGATAAATAAAAACTCAACTAGTGCCGAATGGCTAGTGATCTAGATCATGTTTAGCGAGATTTTTTTGTTTATGAACCGATGTTTCGATTTTGGTCACGGAACTAAACGTAATACAAAACTACAATACGCTTAAATTAAAACAGTGTTTCGAGGTTCTGCTATGGAATTTGATTATCTTGTCATCGTGGGCTATTTCGGCCTAATGGTGGCGATCAGTTTGCTATTCAAAAAGATGGCGAGCAACAGCACCAGTGACTACTTCCGCGGGGGCGGTAAAATGTTGTGGTGGATGGTAGGTGCAACGGCGTTTATGACGCAGTTCTCTGCTTGGACGTTCACAGGCGCAGCCGGTAAAGCCTTTAACGATGGCTTTGCGGTACTGGGCGTATTCTTCGGTAACATCATGGCGTACGTCGTGGCTTACCTCTACTTTGCTAAGCGTTTTCGCAACATGCGCGTCGATACCCCAACGGAAGGTATTCGTCGTCGCTTTGGTAACACCAACGAGCAGTTCTTCACTTGGGTTATCATCCCTCTTAGTGTGATCAACGGCGGTGTATGGCTAAACGGTCTGAGCGTATTCGCTTCAGCGGTATTTGACGCTGACATCATCACCACTATCTGGGCAACCGGTATTGCGGTTCTGATCATCTCTCTATTGAGTGGTGCTTGGGGCGTAGTGGCATCAGACTTCATTCAAACCTTGGTTATCGCGATCATCTCGATTGCGTGTGCTATCGTGGCGCTGGTTTACATCGGTGGTCCAGCTGAGATCATTACTGAGTTCCCATCAGGCTTCTTCATTGGTCCTGACATGAACTACCCGCTGTTGATGGTATGTACCTTCTTGTTCTTTGTGGTGAAACAGCTTCAAAGTATCAACAACATGCAAGACTCTTACCGTTTCCTAAACGCAAAAGACTCAAACAACGCAACTAAAGCGGCGTTGATGGCAGGCGCAATGATGCTTGCAGGTGCGGTGATTTGGTTCATCCCACCTTGGGTAACTGCGATTGTGTTCCCAGATGCAGCGGCTCAGTACCCAGCACTTGGCGCGAAAGCCAGCGATGCGGTTTACCTAGTCTTTGCTCGTGAAATCATGCCTGTGGGTACTGTTGGCCTACTGATGGCGGGTCTATTTGCTGCGACCATGTCTTCCATGGACTCAGCACTAAACCGTAACTCAGGTATCTTTGTCCGCAGCTTCTACGCAACGATCGTTCGTAAAGGCAAAGCGTCTGACAAAGAACTATTACGCGCTGGTCAGCTAGTGTGTGTCGCGAACGGCCTAATGGTTATCATGATGGCGCAGTTCTTCACATCTCTAAAAGAACTCAGCCTATTTGACCTAATGATGCAAGTGTCTACCTTGCTACAAGGTCCAATTCTTGTTCCTCTATTCTTCGGTATGATTATCCGTAGAACGCCAAAATGGGCACCGTGGGCAACCGTAGTATTCGGTGGTTTGGTCTCTTGGTCTGTGATCAACGTGTTCACACCACAAGTGGTTGGCGGCTGGTTCGGCATGACGGATCTAACAGGTCGTGAAATCTCTGAGATGCGTACGATGATCACTATCGCAGCGCACCTATTCCTAACCGCGGGCTTCTTCTGGGCAACCACCTTGTTCTACAAAGAAGAGACAGACACGCAGTTGGCGGAAACTGAGAAGTTCTTCAACGACGTGGAAACTGAAGTGGTCGCGTCTGAAGGTCAAGACATTGTTGACCGCATGCAGCGCAACAAGCTAGGTACATTGGTTATGTTCATGGCGGGTGGCTTGAGCTTGATGGTATTGATTCCAAACCCACTGTGGGGACGCTTCGTGTTCGCCTGCTGTGCGGCTGCCATCTTTGCTGTTGGTTACGCACTGAAGCAAAGCGCTAAGGTCGGTGACGAAAAAAAGCTCACTGAGCAAACCAACTAATCACGTTTAAATCATGATTAGCCACCTCCTCGGAGGTGGCTATACCACTTAAGAATTTAGGAGAATTTAAAATGGCCAAAGGTAATGTGATTCAACTGGGCTTTGAAACCTTCGTTGATAGCGATACCCAAGTGAAGGTAACGCGTCTGACACCAACTGATGTGATCTGTCACCGTAACTACTTCTACCAGAAATGCTTCACCAAGGATGGCACAAAGCTCCTATTTGCTGGCGATTTTGACGGCAACCGCAACTACTACCTATTGGACTTAAAAACTCAGCAAGCGACTCAGCTGACAGAAGGTGCGGGCGATAACACATTTGGCGGCTTCATCTCTGACGACGACCGCTCTTTCTTCTACGTGAAAAACGAACTCAACCTGATGAAGGTTGACCTCGAAACACTAAACGAAACTGTCGTTTACACCGTTGATGAAGAGTGGAAAGGCTACGGTACTTGGGTCGCAAACTCAGAGTGCACTAAGCTGGTGGGCATTGAGATCCTTAAAGCGGATTGGCAACCACTGACTTCTTGGGAAAAATTCGCTGAGTTTTACCACACCAACCCAACCTGTCGCTTAATCAAAGTGGACATTGAAACGGGTGAGTTGGAAGTGGTTCACCAAGATAACGCATGGCTAGGCCACCCAATCTACCGTCCATTTGATGATTCAACCGTTGGCTTCTGTCACGAAGGTCCACACGATCTAGTTGACGCACGTATGTGGCTAGTGAACGAAGATGGCTCAAACGTTCGTAAGATCAAAGAGCATGAAGAAGGCGAATCTTGCACGCACGAATTCTGGATTCCAGATGGCAGCGCAATGGCTTACGTGTCTTACTTCAAAGGTCAAACGGATCGCGTGATCTACAAAGCGAACCCAGAAACGCTTGAGAATGAAGAAGTGATGGTGATGCCACCATGTTCTCACCTAATGAGTAACTTCGACGGTTCTTTGATGGTGGGTGACGGCTGTGATGCGCCGGTGGATGTGGCAGACGCAGAAAGCTACAACATCGAGAACGACCCGTTCCTATACATCATGAACACCAAGAAGAAGAGCTTTGCGAAACTGGCTAAGCACAGTACCTCTTGGGACGTGTTAGACGGTGACCGTCAGATCACTCACCCACACCCATCGTTCACACCAAACGACGATGGCGTGCTGTTCACCAGTGACTTTGAAGGTGTACCTGCAATCTACATCGCAGACCTACCAGAAGAGTACAAGAACTGATTCTGACTGACGAATCCAAGGCCAGCCGCCGATCGGTTGGCCTTTTCGTTGCTTTCACCCCATTCGCACACGCGGAAGGGGGATGCCATAACTTAAGGCTCAACACTTAAGGCTGGTTCAATGAACAATCACTATATTCACGACAATTTTCTCCTCAACTCGACACTCGCTCAGCACCTCTATCACAACTACGCCGCGCCCATGCCCATTATTGATTATCATAATCACTTGGAAGCGCAGGACATCTTAGACAACACCCCCATTCAAAACTTGGCCGAAGCTTGGCTGCACAGCGATCACTATGTGTGGCGTGCGATGCGCAGCAACGGCGTGGATGAGCACTTCATTACCGGTGCGGCGAGTGATGCTGAGAAATTTGCCAAGTGGTGCGAGTCTGTGCCGTACTTGCTCGGTAACCCGCTCTACCAATGGTCGCATCTTGAGTTAAAGCGCTTTTTTGAGTGTGATTTGCTGATAAACCCTGACAACGAGCAAGCGATTTGGCAACATTGCCAACAGCGACTGGCGACTCAGCCGTTGACCACCCGCGAGGTGCTCACCTCGCTCAAGGTTAAAACGCTCTGTACTACCGACTCTCCGCTGAGCGATTTAAGCGCGCACGCCGCGCTCAAGCAATCTGATTTTTCCGTACAAGTGCTGCCGACGTTTCGCGCCGATGAGCTGCTGGCGTTCGATACCCCTGCTGCGCTGCAGACGGTGACCGGAAAATTGGCGGCGCTGACAGGCAATCCAATCGCACGATGGGAAGACTACCTTGCTGCTATTGACGCGCGTATCGAGACTTTCCATGCGCTCGGCTGCCGCTTGTCTGATCTCGGGTTAACGCAGGTGGCGTTTACACCATGCACGCCAGAAGAGGCCAAAGCAGCGTTCTCGACGCTGCTCAGTGGACAAGCGCTGAGCGAGTCTGAGCAAGTGGCGCTGCGCACTCGTCTGTTTATTGAGCTTGGCCGACGTTATCACCACTATGGCTGGAGCATGCAACTGCACATCGGCGTGTTGGTCAACGTCAACCAAAGGCGCAAACAGGCGCTGGGTGGCGGCACCGGGTTTAGCATCATCAACGATCTGTCGATTGCTCAGCCACTGGCGCAGTTGCTCAGTGCGCTGGATGAAAGTGCCGAGCTGCCCAATACCGTGCTCTACAATCTCAACCCTAACCACAACGCGGTGCTGAGCTGCATGGCTGGCGCTTTCCAAGACAGCGATCGCGCCGCAGGTAAAATCCAGTTCGGTGCGGCGTGGTGGTTCAACGATCACAAAGATGGCATGGTGGCGCAGCTGACGACACTGAAAAACCTCGGCGCATTAGGGCGATTTGTCGGCATGTTGACCGACTCACGCAATGTGCTCTCTTTCAGCCGCCACGAATATTTCCGCCGCGTATTGTGCGATCTGTTGGCGAAGTGGGTCAGCGAGGGTGAGCTTCCTTACGATGAGTCACTGCTCAAAACCACGATTGAAAACATTTGCTTTTACAACGCCGAGCGTTATTTCGGCTTCTCAACGACTCAGCTGGAGACGTCTTCATGATTCAATTTTCTCACTCTGACATGGACCTCATCCGCGAGCGCGCCACCCCTAAGGTGATTGACGCGCTCAAATCCAATAATCAGATAGTGCTCGAGAACGAGATCCTCGTGCCGTGCGATGGCCGCGCAACGTGGAACCTCTACTACTACTGCCCAGAGCACGGTGTGCGTTTGACATGGGATCGCGACAAGCCGCTCTCACACTGCTGCCCAGTGGACGGCAAAGAGTTTACCGGCGAACCGTATGATGGCGCATGGTGGCGCTGGATGAACGGACTGAACGCCAAAGCGTGTTACGACCTTGGCTTACTGTGGCAGATCACCAAAGAGCCGCTCTACCTTGAGAAAGTCACGGCGATTTTGCTTGAATACGCCAAGTACTACCCAGATTACGAAATTCACGGCGGCATTCCGTACAACGGCCCAGGCAAAGCCAACGCGCAAACCCTGTGTGAGGCCAACTGCCATATTGATATGGCGCGAGGTTATGATTTTATCCGTGAAGCGCTCAGCGCAGAGCAACAAGCGGTGATTGAGACGCGCCTGCTGCGTGAAGGGGCCGAGTTCCTGATGGAATACCGCACCCCGCAGTTGCACAACCATGAGATGAAAATCAATGCCACCGTGGGTGTGATTGGTCTGATTCTCGATGATTCGCGTTACCTTGATTTCGCGCTCAATACCGATTACGGCCTGCACTATCAGCTCAATCATGGCTGCTTGGGTGAAGGGATGTGGTTTGAAGGCTCGATTCACTATCACTACTACGCGCTGCAAGCATTAATGAATTTTGAGAAGATCGCGTACAACACGCCATATTCGGTCGCCTCAAACCCGAACTACCTCAAGTTGCTTACTTTTCCGCTCAGTTTAGTGATGAACACCGGCGCGTTCCCGCGTCTTAATGACTGTATCGCAGGGCAAGAGCAGCTTACTCATGCGCACATTTTTGAGTTTGCTTACCGACAAACCCCATGTGAGCCGTTTGCACGCATGCTCAGCAGCATCTACCAAAATATTGAGCGTGATAACATTGATGCGCTGCTATACGGCGTAGACACCTTACCGGAAGCTTCGCCGCTTGCCTGCCACACGGTACACGCCAAAGAGGCCGGGATCAGCTTGGTGTACGATGACAAGCAAGACAACGCCTTGCTGCTCAAACACGCGCCCTATGGCGGTGAGCACGATCACTATGACCGCCTTGGCATGATTTTAAACCGCGCGGGCAAAGAGATTCTGCCAGATCTTGGCACCACAGGTTATGGCGCTGAGCTGCACTACGGCTACTACAAAAACAGCGCGACGCACAACACCTTAGTCGTAAACCAGAAAAACCAGTCTCCTATCAACCCGAACTTGCTGGCCTATCAGCAGAGCGATGCGCTGACGGTGATTGATACGCAAGTGGATTGGTCTGAGCCGCCAGCGCAAGTCGATAGCCACACGCTGGAGCATTGGGACAGCAAAGCGTACCAAGATGTGCGTTTTCGTCGTACCTTACTCTGGCTAGGCGATGCAGCGATCGAGCTCAACCGCATCGATAACCCGCACCAACAGCAGCTAGACTTGACCTATCACGTGCGCGGTCAGCACCAGTTGGCGCAACGTGGTGAGGTCATCGACAATCCACTTGAAGGCCCATTAGCCCGCATGACAGACACCCAGTGGCTGGCAGAACAAAGCGGCTTAACGCTACATTATGAGATTGAAAGTCAGCCGACATTCACTCAATTCATCGCCAGCGACACGCCGCTAGGCTTGCTCACGGGCTACGCCCCAGACAACCCAGCCACCAGTCATTTGGCGTACAGTCTGCTCAGAAGCCAAGCGGCATTGTGTCAGGTCGCGGTACTGCACGATTTGTCTTTAGACGGGCGCTACCAAGGGCTTAATGTTGAGTGGCAAGCGGAGCAAGTGGTCGTGCGTTACCAACGTGATGGGCATTGGCATGAGCTGCGTTATGACTGGACTCAGTGTCAGGTGGTATAAGCAAGCATCGCACACGCATGTCATCGTCATGTGCACTTAGCGTGCATACTAACGTGACAGCCACCCTGGGTCGGTGATGTGAAAAAGGCAGCGTTCATTGGGCGCTGCCTTTTGTTTCGGCTGGCATAATCCATCGTTCCCCATTATGTTAGAGATGACATCAATCAAGGAGACACACTATGGTAACGGCGCTATATGCGGTGATATTGGCCGGATTATTGATTTCGCTTGCTTGGCAAGTGATCAAACAACGACGTGCAGAGCTCATAAAATACGCGGACGGCGGCGTCGAAGCGCTGGTTTTAGCGCGCAGCGCACACGGCAATGCGGTCGACTATATTCCTATCACTTTGATTTTAATGGCCTTGGCGGAATACAACGGTGTGCATGCCGGCTTTATTCATTTGGCGGGGATTGCGTTTGTGATTGGGCGAGTGCTGCACGCGAAAGCGATTTTATCCGATACGCTAAAGCACCGTATCACTGGAATGAAATTGACCTTCTTCGTCATGGCCGCGCTGATGGTGTTAAACCTCATCGCGCTGCCGTACTCGAAACTGCTTGGATAGATAACAAGAGCGCCGCGTATCTGCGGCGCTTGAGTATCAACGGAACAACCAAGTATTGAGTTTGGTGCCGTCCACGGCTTTCACCAGTAGATACGTCAACGTGAGTGTACCCACAAAGATACTGGCATCTCGCATCAACCCCTCTAATTCCAACGCCCCGGCGAGGTTGAACATCACTATCATCATCGGTAAATGCGCGACGTAAACCGGTAACACGTAGCGGGCGAGCCCCGTCAGCCAATGACCTTGGCCGAGCGAAGGCTTGGTCAATAGCCAGAGAAAACAGCCCGTTCCCCACAGCGCCGTCCCAAACAGAAAATCATTGGTGTTGAAAGGCTGGTCATAAAACGACAATCCGTACGCTTCAGCGAAATGAACCAACATCCCCAGCGCCGCCATCGTCAGTGCCTGTGCACTGCTCACGCGCCATTGTTGACGGCGAATCACGATGCCCAATGCGAACAGGAGCGTTGAGAAAAATGGTCCGTTACGGGTGAAAAACGGCGACCACAGATCCGTTACCCCTTGATAGCTGCCTGCCAAAACGCCGTAGACATACAGTAGCAACGCCAACGGAATCAACCACTGAGATTGGGAAATATGCGCCAACCCTGCCGCAATCGCCGCCGCTAATACTAACGCCGGGATAAACCACAAGTGCACCAGTCCGCCTTCAAGCAAGGTATTAAGCGGTGTAGAGAGTAAAAACTGCCAGTAGCCCATGCGATCGGCCAAGTACCCTTGTTCCATCACTACATTGAGGTTAAACGGCATCACAAGACAAATTACACTCCACACAACAAAAATGCGCAGTAGCGGCGCGCTGTAGGCTTTGAGCGTCGCGATGGGGTTGGCGTCCAGTTTAGGGGCAATCAAATACCCCGAAATCAAAAAGAACAGCGGCACAGCAAAGCGTGTCGCCTGATTAAAAATGTACCCAAACCAAGGGGTGCCATCCGATAGCCAGTAGGAGAGAAATGGCTGCCCATGCATAGCAACAATCGCGATGATCGCCACCACACGGCCAAGTTCGATACTCTGGATTTTTTCTTTCTGCATAATAATTATCATTGTTAATAACTGACCCTTAGATATAGCAGTTCACCGCGCAGACAAGGTGGGGTGAAATCAAGGAGTCGGGCAGGAAGGAGGGGATATGTGTTGTTTTTGTGGGGGAGTTCAAATGTTTGGTGTGGGTGTGGGCAGTAGTTTGCCCCAAACAAGCCAGAGCAGGATTGAGTCCAATTTCAAGACCTGCAATGTGACATATTAAGCAGTATAGAAGGAAAGCAAAAGCCGAATTATTCCGTCTAATAAGCGTGAGTTCCGCAGAGGACGCAATCAATCCATAGGAAATTTTTGTTTCTGGTGGAGAACGCGCATGATTCGGATAATGTCGCCTTCGATCCAATAGGAGACGATCAACGAAATCTCAGGAATTACCAGTAATCGACCACGTATACCGTCTCGTTGCACACCCATAAGTGGCTGCTCTAGCAAGTTTTCTACTTTTGCTTCAATGAGGTTGTCAGTTTTTTCTGCCGCATCAGGGTTGAAGTCATAGAGAAACTCAAAGATTTTTTCACGATCATTAAGTGACCCTTCTTCCCATAAAATCATTGCTTACCTCGATTACGGATTCTGGCTTTGCGCTCTTCCATTTGAGATTTAGCCGTTTGGTGCTCAAGGAAAACGGATTTTCCTGAGTCCAACTTCTCAAATGCTAGGTTTACTTGCTCAGTCAACCATGCGTCGTGAGATAATGCTTTTCTTTGTTGTTCAGCGAGTTGCTCAGTTAGTTCACGGCAAGCGTCACTCAGAGTGCGACCTTGGCTCTCAGCCATTTGTTGAGCTAGGCGTTTTGTTTCTTCATCAACACGAAATTGAATTCTAGTGTCCATTATGTATTCCTTTGTAGGCGTATGTACAAATGTTAGCACTAGCCTATAAGCTGGGCAACTAACAGGAGTTTCAAGGTACATTTTATAGTCGAATGTGGTTGTGTTTGTTTTTGGGCAATAGCACTAACAGACTTCAGCCCAGAACTTTTACAGTTGGCGCGTCGTAACTCAGAAGTGCCCCAAAACGGTCTAGGAAGTAAATCTATAAATAGTTCAATCTTTCATTTTTGCATGGATATAGAACGAAATTGTCTATTTTTGAACCTTAGAGTGCTTCGTAGAATAGTGCCATCAACTTGATAACACATAATGAAGGTTTGCTATGAGCACATCACAATTAATTCTTGAGCTATCTCTTATTGGCACGATGCTACTCGTTACGGGTATTTTTTTGGTTCGTAGCTATGATAAAACCGACAGCGTAGGAACAAAAATTCAAAAGATCCTAACAGGTTTACTTGGCGCCTTTATGGTGATGGCGGGAATGGTAAAATTCTTTGACCCGTTCACGGCTATGTTTGCAAAACAAATTGCACTGAGTGAACTGCCTTTACCAACGTTGTCTCGCTGGGCTGGTCAATTAGGTGAGATTTTTTCAGGTCTACTGTTGCTTGTAGTGATGATTGGTAATAAGGCACTTGCGGCACCGATTAAAGATAAAGCCATAGAGTTATCAACGCTATTAACGACAGCAATTATGATCGTTGCAGTGTATGTTCACCTACTGCCAAATGTGCCTGCCGAAGTGCTACCGCTTCAGTCTAAACCACCTGTAATGACGCTGACTATTCTTGGTTTAGCGTGGTTGAATGCATTCTTATATTTTCGTAAAAAGTAATCGCTAAAGTCACATAATAAATGCCAGATTAGTTCGTCTAGTCTGGCGTTTTTCATTTCATAAATATAACAACTACGAGTCTCGCTCAGAGTGAATCGAAGCCAGAAACTCAGTAGATTGCCCAAACCGTTCAAAAATCATGTCCCTAAAGGCAACCACTCTGGTCGCTATCAGCTTTCTGTCTGCCCACACCAAGAATGCTTTACCCGTTGGGTATTCAAGTTCTGGCAATACCTCGACCAACTCTTTTCTATCTGCATGCTTTTCAAAAACTGCTCTTGGCATCATGCAGATCCCAGCACCTGCCAATGTCGCATCAATATTTAAACGTAGACTGCTGATTGAGTAACGAGGTTGATAGGGAATACGGAGTGTTTTGCCATCTTCTTTTAGCTCCCAATATGGCAAGTTATTACCCGATAGTAGCTGATGGTTAATTAACTCTTCTGCTCGTTCTGGCTGACCATATTTTTCAATATAGCTGGGTGATGCCGCGAGCATTAATTGTGATTCAAACAACTGACGCTGTATTAAATGACTGGCATGAGGAGGCGTCGTCACTATCGCAAGATCAATCTGCTCATCGAAGAAACGTTCTGTACCTGCGCTAAATTGAATGGTTACGGAGACCTCTGGGTGAAGCTGCATAAACTCAATCGCCATTTTTTGCAGGAATTTGTCAGCAAATGGCTCTGGGCAAGATACTCGGATTTCCCCCGTTAATACGGGCTGACTATTCGAAAGCTGTGTCCATTCATCATTCAACTGCACAAATAGGGCTGCGAAGCGTTGGTAATATTCGTCACCAGCTGTCGTGAGCTGGAACTGTTTTGCATTACGGTGTACCAGTTTTTCACCCAATTTATCCTCAAGGCTCGCTACAGCCCTTGATAACGTTGGGGCTGAAACGTGTGTTTTAAGGCTCGCCGCTGCAAAGCCACCGCACTCGACAGATTGGCAAAACAGATAGAGATTGGAGATGTCTTTTGCTTTCATAGTTGATCGCTCTTGAGGGTTGCACTCTGAGTTAATCATTCAAATATGAAAGATTCAAGTTCAATGTTGTCTATTTTTGATTGTGATGGGCGGGGCTAATATAACCCCATCAGTTAGCCAATCGAAGTCAGGCATAAGAGAGTCAATCATGAAAAAGTTTTCACGTAAGTTCCAATACCCACTAATGGTTTCTATGGTTTTGCCTACTATGCTTCTTAGCATGCCAGCCATCATGGTAGCTAAAACACTGCCAGAGAACGGCGCATTCTTTGATGCATGGTTAAACGCAGTTTCACAAATGGTGCCATCTGCACTGTTAGTTTTAGCCCTTGTAGCACCAACTGTTCGTCTTTTCGTAACCAAAGTGCTGCTAGAGCCAGAAGCAAAATAAGTTAGTAAAGTTAACAAGTTAAAGAATAGGAAAGTGAAAATGAGTGAATTTAAACTACACACTGTTGAGTCTGCACCTGAGAAAAGCAAAGCAATTCTTGAAGGCGCACAAAAGCAAATGGGTATGATTCCTGGTCTCTACGCAGTAATGGCTGAGTCTCCTCAAATCCTAACAGCGTACACGCAACTGCATCAGCAATTCACCAACACATCATTTGATGCCGAAGAACTAACAGTTGTATGGCAGACCATCAACGTTGAACACGAGTGTCACTACTGCGTCCCTGCACACACTGGGATCGCGCACTCAATGAAGGTTGATCCTGCATTGATTGAAGCACTGCGTAACGATGAGGCGATGCCAACTGAAAAGCTTCAAGCTCTGAAAGACTTCACTCTTGCAGTAGTTCGTGAACGTGGCAATGTATCAGAAGCAGACCTAGCGGCATTCTTTGCGGCAGGTTACGGTAAGCAACAGGTACTGGAAGTGATCCTTGGTCTATCGCAAAAAGTGATCAGTAACTACGTCAACCACGTTGCTCACACGCCAGTAGACAAAGTATTTGAGAAGTTTGCTTGGTCTAAAAAATAGTCCCACGATCTAGACGTAATAGAGCGAACGAATACGTTCGCTCTTTTTTCACAAAACTTCATGTTTAGATGTCTGTTAACAACAGTACAACGAGAGAGCATATGGAGTGCAAGAAAACGGGTGTAAAAAAGCCATTTAGATTAGAAGAAATCTGGCGGATTAGAACTCGCTTAGAGCTCAGTAATAATCTGATGGAACTATCTCTTCTTAACCTTGCAATCGATAGCAAGCTACGTTCAAACGACCTCTTATCATTAACAGTATCAGATGTTTCATCTAACTTCTTAATATTCAACCGTGTCCAGTATGTTCAGAAAAAGACTGGCAATGACGTTCAGTTTGAAATCACTCAGAGAACACAGCAAACGCTGAGTCATTGGATTAAAGACCAAAAGCTTCAACCTAAAGACTACCTTTTTCCAAGCCCAGGAAAGCCCCATCAATCTCTAAGCTACTCATATTACCGTCGAATCATTCGGAGTTGGGCACTTACTTTAGGTCACAACCCTGATCTCTACGGAACTCATTCAATGCGCCGAACTAAAACGACATTGATTTACCAGAAGACTAAAAATATTCGAGCGATTCAACTTTTACTCGGGCATACCAAGATCGAAAACACCATCAAATATTTGGGTGTTGAGTTGGAAGATGCACTTCGTTTATCCGAAGAAATTGAGAGCTGATTCATAAGGAATGATTATCAAATGTTGGTGACTTAGAGTTTTTACTCTGTCTCATTTATGTCCAAAACCAAGCTATCAAACTGAAGCACACAGACGGCATAGCCACAGTGAGCGAAGAGATGAAGATGCTCTTTACAAATAAATCTAAAGCGTTGGTGACGAGGGGAGTTCACTCATCCCAATGTCTTTGATGTATTTCTCTGGGAGCTTGCTTAATGCGGCTTTGAGCGCATTAAAGCACAATGGATCGATGGCTGTGCCGACGTTTTCTTCCATGATTTCCAATGTTTTTGGAATCGGAATGGCGCCTCGATAAGGGCGTTCAGCGGTAATGGCGTCAAAAATATCAGCTGTGGTAATAATCCGTGTCATCATCGATATTTCTTCGGCAACCAGTTTGTCGGGATAGCCTGTTCCATCTAACTTCTCGTGATGGGCCGCCGCCATTTTGGCAAAGTGTCTGAGCGGCGATATCTTTTCAAGGATCTCTCTCGTCAGCACTGCGTGGTTTTGCACTTGTGCCCATTCGTCTCTATCCAGTTTTCCTGGTTTATCCAAGATGGTGTTGCTGACCCCAAGTTTTCCGAGATCGTGCAAGAGTGCGGCGCGTTTCAGCCATAGTCGATCCTCTTGGTCAATATTGAGCTCTTCGGCAATGAGGGTACTAAAAACAGCCACTCTGGCGCTGTGTCCGGAGGTAAAAGGACTCTTGGCGTCGATGATCTTGCCAAACGCGGTCACGATTCGGTCGAAATAATCATCGTCTAAGGGGATCATTGCTTGTGCGGGTGACATGGAGAGGACAAAAGAGACGATGGATGGGGCGTTGAGTGCCTCAATAAAATCCGCGTTCTCTTCCAACTGCTTGGCGATGGTCACTAAGCTAGGGTCCAGCCAGTTTCCGGAGCGACGTTCCAGTTCAGAAAAGGCAATGCTCAAATCATGTTCACGTTGGAACACATCCATTACTTGAGCGAGAAGCGCAATTCTTGAAAAGAGTGGGATGTGATCATGTTGCAGCCCTTCAGGACGGCCTGAACCGTCCCAGTGTTCATCCAAATGTTTGATACCTTGCGCCACGTTTTCACTGAACAAGAGTTCACGCGCGACTTCAGCACCTTTTGTGCAACGTGTTTGGATCAACTCTTGTGCGTAATCGGTACCATTTTTTAAGATGTCAATGGTGGTCGAAATACGCTTGCGCCAATGCTCTCCCGAGCCTGCATTTTTAAGTACAAAGTTAATGGCACTCGTCAGGCTGGTGCCGACCGTTTTATAACGCTGTTTAAACCTCAGATCATCGGTGGCGTAAAGCTCGCAAATACGCGCGGCATTACTGCTACAGCCCGCATCTTTGAGTAACAACGTAAAATACAGATCATGCAGTTCTGATGAGGAAAGGTTCATTCGCTCACCAATATGCATGCCTATCCAGCAGCAACGCATGCTGTGTTCAGGGGGTTGTCCCTCCGTCATATCGAGTGCGACGGTCAGTGAAGAAATCAGTTCCGCCAAAGGCATATTGAGGTTTAAACCCTGTAACAACATCATGCTCTACTTATTCACATGTAAACAAAAATTGTAGTGCAATCATTCGTTATCGCCTAATGACAAACGATAAAAGCTTGGCGAACGATCCAGGAGCGACCGTTCCTCCTCGTTTTCGATGTTCCGCTAAGACTTCACACTTGGCAAAAAAGTACGAACGTGCTAAAAAGGCGTTCAGTCCACACAGTGAGTCACCGATGAGTAAAGGTAAAATCACCCGAGAGAATATTCTGAGCAAGGCATTTGAACTGGCCAGTGAAAATGGGTTGGAGAGCCTGACGATCGGAGAGTTGGCGAAGCAGTGTGGTATGTCTAAGAGTGGGTTGTTTGCCCATTTTAACTCGAAAGACAACTTGCAAATTGCGGTGCTGGAGTACGCCAACCTCGTGTTTACCGAGCGAGTGATTGCGCCAGCGAGGGCGCAAGGTGATGACAACATCGAGCGCAAACTGCGCAGCCTGCTCGACAATTGGTTAGGGTGGAACCACTCGTTTCAAGGCAGTTGTATGTTCCTTGATGCGTGGAAAGAGGCGTGCCCACAACCGACGCCGACGCAGCAAGTATTGAAGAAAACCATCGCCACTTGGATTGAGTATTTGCGCATTCAGGTAGCGAAAGGGGTCGAGAGTGGTGAGTTCGACCGCCAGCTCGATCCGAAACAAGCCACGTTCGAGTTGTACGGGCTTTATTTGAGTGCCCATCTGTTTTACTCCATCCACGGCGAGCAGGCGAGTTATGCGCTGTTCTGGTCTGGGGTAGAAGCGCTGTTGCAGCGCTGGAGAGTGAGCGCTTAACCCACAGAATAAACAACACGCGTCATCGATTGACGCGGTTTTTTTAACTTAAAATAGTACGGTCGTTCGTTTTTACGAACAGATAAGGATACGACCATGAGTGATAAGATCTATTTCAATACATCAACGAAATTCAGCTTAAAGAAAAGCATGGTGAACTGGGGCACAAGGCTTCATCACACCTTAGCGCCTAAGCACGCGGAAAAAACGGCGCGCAAACTTTTGCTGACGCCGGTGCGCACCAAACCGAAAAACGCCGCTCCGCTAGGGATGATTGAAGGCGAAGTGCAAAGTGGGGAGGGGGTGTTGAAAACCTATCGCTTGGGGTCGGGGCCGGTGTGGGTGTTGACCCACGGTTGGTCGGGCAGCGCAAGCCAGTTCTACCCTTTGATGGCGCATATTGCTAAGCGAGGTTACACCGCTCTGGCGTATGATCACCCGGCTCATGGTCAAAGCGAAGGCGTCTATGGCCATATTCCTGCCTTTGTTCAAGGGCTAGAAGCGGTACTGGACAGTGTCGATGATGTGGCGGGTCTGGTTGGGCACAGTATGGGAACCGCGTCTGCGATTGAGTGCCATCATCAAAAACTGGTGGATAAGCCGATGTTGCTGATTGCGCCGGTGTTGGACTACCTCGACAATCTGTTCGGCAGCATTTCTCGCTCAGGATACTCGATGCGTTTGTTTGATGCGGTGGTATCGAAAGTGGAAGAGCAATATCGCTATCCGATCCAATCCATCGACCCCTACAACAAACTCAAATTGCGCCAAACGCCGACTATTATCGTTCATGATCAGCAAGATAAATTCACCCACTTCTCCGTGTCAGAAAAAGCGGCCAGTGAGATGGCGAACGTCAGCTTGGTGGCGACACAAGGCCAGGGGCATGGTCGCGTGATGAAGTGCCCACAAGTGATGGAAAGTTTCGATAAATTAACGGCTTAGTGAAGCGTTTACCCGCCTATTACTGATAGTTAAGTCATTAATGTCCATGGTATTGATGGGGTTAACAAATTCGCAAAGGAAATTATTTCCGCCTGCAACATTGTGGGATCATCTAGGGGCCAGTTCGGCCCTTAGAAGGAAATATAATAATGCATAAAAATGATAGTGTCCCTTTGCCCACCAATACCCGAGAGTGGTTGTTTAACCGCAACAGCGCCATCGTCTTGGCGGATATAGCGCTGTTTTTGCTGCTCTATTTTACCCTCCCGTTTGATCCGCCGGTTGTGCTGGGTATCAGCATGCTACTGTTTATCGCCATTTTATGGCTCACCGAGGCGTTGCACGTGACGGTGACGGCCATTCTTGTCCCTGTGATGGCGGTGTTCTTTGATGTGTTTGACACCCAAACCGCGCTCAACAACTTTTCTAATTCCATTATCTTCCTATTCCTTGGCGGTTTCGCCCTCGCGGCGGCGATGCACAGGCAAGGTTTGGATAAGGTGATTGCCGATAAAGTTTTGATCTTGGCTAAAGGCAAAATGAGCGTGGCGGTGTTTATGCTGTTTGGGGTGACCGCTGGGTTGTCGATGTGGATCAGCAACACCGCGACAACGGCGATGATGCTGCCATTGGTGCTCGGCGTACTGAGTAAAGTCGATGCAGACAAAGAGCACCCAACCTATGTGTTTGTGCTTTTGGGTATCGCCTACAGCGCCAGTATTGGCGGTATTGCCACCATCGTCGGTAGCCCACCGAACGCCATCGCCGCAGCCGAAGTGGGGCTAACTTTTACTGATTGGATGCGCTTTGGTGTGCCGACGACGCTGGTGCTTTTGCCTGTCGCGATGGCTGTGCTGTATCTGATGCTCAAACCCAATTTACAAGGCAAATTTGAGCTGAACTATCAGCCGGTGCAGTGGGATAAAGGCAAAATCGTCACGTTAGGTATTTTTGCTGCCACGGTTTGTCTGTGGATTTTCAGTAAGCCGATTAATGCCATGCTGGGCGGTTTTGCTAAGTTCGATACGTTGGTGGCACTCGGTGCAATTGTCGCGGTGAACTTTGCGCGCGTCGTGCACTGGAAAGATATTGAAAAAACGGCAGATTGGGGCGTGTTGCTGCTGTTTGGCGGCGGGATTTGCTTGAGTAATGTACTCAAAGCGACGGGTACCAGCGTCTTTTTGGCCAATGTGCTCAGCGAGGCGATTGCTCACCTTGGCATAGTGTTCATTGTGGCGGTGATTGCGATTTTTGTCGTGTTTCTTACCGAGTTTGCCAGCAACACGGCGAGCGCAGCCTTGTTGATTCCGGTTTTTGCCACCGTCGCCGAAGCGTTTGGCTTATCGCCAGTAATTCTGTCTGTGCTGATTGCGGTTGCTGCCTCTTGCGCGTTTATGTTGCCGGTCGCCACGCCGCCCAATGCCATCGTGTTTGGTTCAGGTCACGTAGAACAAAGTGAGATGATGAAAGTCGGTATTGTGCTCAATCTTGCTTGTATCTTAGTGCTGACGGGCATTGCCCTCACGTTTTGGGCATAACGCAACTGAGGCGCCTAGAGCGCCTCTTCTTCTTGCACGGTATTCACCTGGGTTTGGGTAGAATGGCAGGATGTGGATTGTGGTTTCGATGACGATAGTGCGCCAGATAATTGCATGGCGGTGTGCGCATCGATGCGACTGGCGTCAAACAGCAAGTAACTGCGCTGGGCGCTACCATCTTGATGCGGCACAATGCTCAATGTACCTTTAAATCCAAGGCGAGAAAGATGCTGGCACAGCGCCTCGGGTGCGATGTCATAAACGGGGTGCAGATATGGCATTAAAGTGTCGGCCACCCAAGCGTGTGTTTGGTAATGTGCCATTGCATTTTCTAGGTGGTCTGAATCGGTAAATTCGATGATCTCTAGTACGTGTTCCAATCGCATCGAGGTGCTAATTCCATTTTAATCATAGAGTTAATAATGGCGATACTACATCAATCCCCTCTGTTGTCACCTGTAATGGATCAATTTATCTTGTGCTCTATGCGCTCGACCTAAATCAAAAAGGAATGGTGATGAATCACGAACAATTTAATCAGTTCTGCCGTGCTTTACCGGCAACCACACACGTGGTGCAATGGGGCAACAGCGAGGTGTGGAAAGTGGGCGGCAAGGTGTTTGCCATCGGTACACGCACGCCAAGTGGTACGCCTGCTTACACGTTTAAGACATCAGAGAGAAACTTTGTCTTCCTCAGTGAAAGTGACGGTTATATTCCGGCGCCGTACTTTGCCAGCCGCGGCATGAAATGGATTCAGCAAATCGATGCCTCGCCCGAGCGCGATGAAGCGCTCCATTACTATTTGCACGCCTCCTACCAACTGGTGAGCAAAGGACTGAGTCAGCGTGTGCGTAAAGAGCTGGGTATCGAGCTCGAGAAGTAACGCAGGGTCGCGCAAAAATTTGGTACACTCATCCTATGATTTCATTGTTAGAGACGTCGTTTGCACACCCATCAGACACTGACGTTTGCCACCGCAAACCTGTTCAATTTTGTCGCGCCGCCCAACGCGTTTTATGATTTTGAGAATATCTATGAGACGCCAGCGTGGGCGGAAAAATGTCGCTGGACGAAGGAGAAATTAACGCTTCTTGATGCAGATATCGTCGGGCTGCAAGAGGTGTTCTCGATTGAGGCCGCGAGACAGATGATGGCGGATCTCGGCTATGGCTATTTTGCGGTCGTCGACACGCCGCATATTGAGCAGGAATACATCTACTCCCAGCCCGTTGTGGCGCTGGCGTCTCGCTACCCAATCACACGTTGTCAGGCGGTGACGCCGCCTAGCGCTTTAATGGAGTGCTATGGCGTTCCCTTTCCAGGCTTTAGTCGTCAGCCGATTGCGGCCGTGGTCTCGGTGCCCAATATAGGCGAAGTTGCCGTTTATGTGTGTCACCTAAAATCTCAACGCGCGACAGAGAGCGCAAGTGGTGAGAGTGAGCATCCACTTCTCGGGCGCTGGTTGTCTCATCAACAACGTGGCTGGGAAGCCGTGATGCTTCGAATTGCGATGGAAAACGCCTACCGGTCACATCCGGTGCCGACTGTGCTGATGGGTGATATGAATCAAAGTTTGGACAGCGTACTGACCGGGCAACTCACGCTCAATGCCAGCAGCGACAGTGCGACACTCACACTCGAAGACAGCTGGAGCCTCTACCAAACCAATGACAAAGCAAAAGACCGAGCGGCCACACATTATCATTTCGCAACGGGCAATGTGTTGGACTACCTGCTTCTCTCGCAAGAGTTTCAAGCTCACTCGCCATACTCACTTGCGGATGTTGTGGGCTATCAGGTGTTGGATCAACATCTGATTAACCCGTCCTTCGCGCAAGATAGCCAAGCGAGTGATCACGCGTTTGTCTCGGTGACGGTCTCGTTTGTTTTATAGTTTGACAACACAATAGGAAACCCAACCATGATTGAATGGCCATGCATGTTCAAGCTAGACGGCGATTACGAGCTACTCTATGTACCCTCTCAAGATGTGTTGGAAAGTGAACTCACATCGCTAATCTGGAGTGAAGACGATTGGCTGATTGATAGCCGTGGTCGGTGTTTTCTCATCTCAACAGACGAACAAGGCTATCACTACCAGCCTCACGGCGAGCTTATTACGCTCGAACAAGTGACCCAATGGGTACAAGAACATGAGTTTGCCAAGGTGGAAATGTGCTTGACGAAAATCCACTTTAATTCAATACAGCAAGCCATCGAATCGCTGAGCGTGGCGTAAGTCACCTCAAATGACAACGCAGAAAACAAAACAGGGAGCCGTGGGCTCCCTGTTGGTCAGTGATATTGTTATTCTTCGATGCGATTGGCTGCCCAAGCGTACATCAACTCTAGTGCGATGGTGGCGCCTGCGAGTGAGGTGAGGTCTGCGTGGTCGTAGGGAGGAGACACTTCTACGACGTCCATACCGACGATGTTCATATCGGCAAAACCGCGGATGATTTTCAGCACTTTATCAGAGTTCAGACCGCCACATACCGGGGTGCCTGTACCGGGTGCAAAAGCTGGGTCTAAACAGTCGATGTCAAAAGTCACGTACACCGGTTTGTCGCCGACGATGTCTCGCACTTGTGCAACAATCTCACTCGCGCTCAGTTCATTGGCTTCCATCGCATTGATGACGTTAAAGCCATGATCTTGCTTTTTGTATTCCGTACGAATGCCAATTTGTACTGAGTGTTTAGGCGAAATCAACCCTTCTTTTGGCGCATGATAGAACATAGTGCCATGATCGTATGAGCTGCCGTTCGCGTAGGTGTCGGTGTGCGCGTCAAAGTGGACGAGCGCCATCTCACCGTGATGCTTCGCGTAGGCGCGCAAGATGGGTAAGGTGACAAAATGGTCTCCGCCCAATGCCAACATGGTTTTACCATCACGCAAGATTTCACTGGTCGCCGCTTCAAGGCGGTAAGTGAAGTCTTCAGCGTCGCCGCAGTCAAACACCAAATCACCCGCGTCAATCACGTTAGCACGTTTGAACACGTTGAAATCCCATGGGAACTTTTTGCTTTCCCAAGCCAAGTTAACCGAGGCACGACGAATGGCGTCAGGGCCCATACGCGCGCCAGGTCGTCCTGACGTCGCCATATCTAAAGGTACGCCGAGGATAACCAAATCGGCATCACTGCCGATAGGGTCGCGCATATAAGGGCGACGACAAAAGGTCATCGCGTTGGAGTAGAGCGAATAATCGATTTTGCTAAACAAATCGTTCACTTAGAAATCCTCTAAATAGGTATAGCCACTTAAGCCTTGCTCAAGTTCTTGCAATACGCTTTGCTGTTCTTGTTCACTGACGCGCTGCGTGACCAGTTCACGGTAGTGCTCACGGATGTTATCGACATCAATATGCACGTAGCGCATCATATCTTCTACAGTATCGCCCTCATCAATACGCTCGATGATAGGTTCACCACTGTCATCTACGGTCACGACCGCACTGTGCGTGTCACCGAATAAGTTGTGCATGTCACCCAAGATCTCTTGGTAGGCACCGACCAAGAAAAAGCCCATAAAGTACGGCTTATCTTTGCTCCATGCCGGAACAGGGAGAGTCGTCTCAATGCCTTGACCATCGACGTACTGATCGACAGTACCGTCTGAGTCACAGGTGATGTCGAGCATCACCGCGCGGCGGTCTTCGACATTCTCAAGCCCTGACAGAGGTAGGACAGGGAACACCTGATCAATCCCCCAAGCGTCAGGTAGCGATTGAAACAGCGAAAAGTTGATGAAGAACTTATCCGCCAAACGCTCACTCAGTTCGTCCAAAATAGGGCGATGGAAGCGGTTTTTGGTGCTCATCAATCGGCTGAGCTCGTAGTAAATACGCAATGACATCTGCTCTGCCCAAGCGCGCTGGTGCAGGTTCAACACCCCCGCAGCAAATAGCGAATGCACTTCGGCAAGGTCGCTTTGCGTATCGTTGTAAATTTCAATTAATGCACGCGCATCACTGCCATCTTGCAAACTTTCCCAGTTGCGCCACATGTTTTGTAGTAGCAGTGGGTCATCAAGTTCTGGCTCATTGACCACTTCCGGCTGGTAGGCTTCTGTGCCGATCACGTTGGTGATCAGTACCGCGTGATGGGCGGTAAGTGAGCGACCCGATTCGGAGATGATCGTCGGCATGGGTTGTTCGTACTGCGTGCACACATCCCCAACCGTGTTGACGATGTTGCGCGCATATTCAATCAAGCCATAGTTCATCGAGCTGGTGGATTGGCTACGTGTGCCGTCGTAGTCCACCGCGAGTCCGCCACCAATATCGAAATATTGAATGTTGGCACCCATGCCGCGCAGTTCACAGTAGAAGCGCGCCGATTCATTGACACCATTACGAATATCGCGGATGTTCGCCATCTGCGAGCCCAAATGGAAATGCACCAGTTGCAAAGAGTCCAATTGGTTCTCTTTCGTTAGCCTATCAATCACGCTAAGCACTTGTGATGCCGCTAGACCAAACTTCGACTTATCACCGCCGCTTGATTGCCATTTACCCGCACCTTGAGAGGCCAGGCGAATACGAATGCCCATGCGCGGTTTAACGCCAAGACTTTTCGCTTCTTTAAGCACTAAGTCCAGCTCGGACATTTTCTCAAGCACGATGAAGACTTTGTGACCCAGTTTTTCACCGATCAGCGCTAGGCGAATGTACTCTCTGTCTTTATAGCCGTTGCAGACGATCACTGAGCTCGCTTTTTGCGCCAATGCCAGTACCGCCAAAAGTTCAGGCTTACTGCCCGCTTCTAGGCCAAGTTGTTTGGTCTCTAGTTGCGCTTGGCTGGCAAGGATCTCATCGACCACTTCTTTTTGTTGGTTCACTTTGATCGGGTAAACCAGCAAGTAGTTATTCGGATATTGGTACTCATCAATCGCTTGGTTGAATGCATCACAGATGCCGTGCACACGTTGATGCAGAATCTGAGGGAAGCGGACCAGTACCGGTAAATTAAGCTGCTTTTGTTCGAGTTGAGCGACAATTTTGCTCAGTGGCACTTGGTGATCTTGACCAAGCGCAGGTGACACATACACCTCACCTTGGTTATCGATACCGTAAAAGCCTTGGCTCCAGTGTTGAACATTGTAGTCAGCGCGAACGCGGTCGAGTTTGGAAGAATTTTCCACATCAAGTCTCACAAAGATAAAGAATAAAACATGACTTCAGTGTAGTTAGAAATCATACGAGTCGCGGGCTTAATTTGATGACCGGGTTATCGCGACGAGCGCATTAACGGACAAACGCCCCCTAGTGTCCAACAAAAACAATTTGTCGATAGGACAAGGATTACTTTACGCCTGCTTCATCAAAAATTTCGAACTATTAAGCCAAATTTATGCGCTGTTTGTGAGCGCAAGCATCTCTTAATCTAGGAGAAAAGAAAGAGGAGTAATGTCATGATCACAGTGAGACACGCACACGATCGCGGCCGCGCCAATTTTGGTTGGCTCGACAGCAAACACACGTTTTCATTTGGCCACTATTACGATCCGCAGCAGATGGGTTTTTCCGCGCTGCGCGTCATCAATGACGATGAAGTGGCACCCGGCGCGGGGTTTGATACCCACGGTCACCGAGATATGGAAATCATCAGCTACGTTCTTGAGGGCACCATCGAACATAAAGACAGTGAAGGCAATATTAAGTCACTGCCTGCGGGTGAGTTCCAATTGATGTCGGCGGGAAAAGGCATCTATCACAGTGAATACAATGCGTCGAAAACCGATGCATTGCGCTTCTTGCAAATTTGGATTGAGCCGCACACTTTCGGTCAAACGCCTGGTTATCAGCAAAAAGACTTTGGTCAAGCGCCTGGGTTAACGACCATCGCGACGCCCACAGGCGAGGCGGGTACCTTACATATTAAACAAGATGCCCAACTACATCAGCTGATTTTATTACCGGGGGAATCGCTGGAGCACGCGCTTGGCGCTGATCGTAAGGTGTATGTGCACCAAATCGACGGCACGTTAGAGGTTGACGGGAATCCCCTACAAGGGGGAGATGGTGCAAAGGTAGAGTCCACCTCTCGAATCACGCTCATCAACCGCGGCGCTGACAACGTCAAAGCGTTGCTGTTTGATCTTCCCTAGCGCCTCAAGAGTAAATAGAGAAAGCGTGATGTCACTGGCGTTCTCCAGTGGCTAAATTGTACACACAGAGCCATACTTGAAATGAGAACATAACAGGAGGGTCAGCGATGAAAAACGAACTGGATCCGACCAAAGTATTGCAGGCTTACGAGATGGTAATGGCGCGCGGTACGCCGACCGAGTTTGGCAAGATGTATGAAGGGGTCGAAGCGTTTTCCGACTATGATGGCTACAACGTCTTTCTACGCGGTAACGGCGTTGAACTCAAAATCGGTTTCCACAACACCTATCATTTAGAGTATGACCAAGAGCATCTAAGAGACAGCTTCTTGAAAAAGGTCGCCTCTTTGGCCAAATAGCCGAGCGGCTAAAAAGTTAAAGCCCAGATTGTTGCCAATCTGGGCTTTGTTATTCTGTGCTTGCGGGTCGAGATTAATCTTCTTCCACCAAGCTGACATCATCGGCGTAATCTTCCACATTGCCATCTGGTTTTGAACGACCATTTAGGGTGTGAAAGCGTTTACGACCACGAGCGAGTTGAACGTATT
Organism: Vibrio sp. R12-SW3-ISO1; assembly: GCF_059834005.1. Lineage (NCBI taxonomy): Bacteria > Pseudomonadati > Pseudomonadota > Gammaproteobacteria > Vibrionales > Vibrionaceae > Vibrio > Vibrio sp. R12-SW3-ISO1. Next base: position 649 of record NZ_JCBDGK010000048.1, on the reverse strand, counting down.
TTAACCACACACGTTCCAGCTTGGTTTTCGCTTTTCCAGGGTTTTCGATAACTTTTACGAAATGCTTTTCTTCTGCGTTTTCAGGTAAGAGATCGCCGTTCTCCAAGCCCAACATGGTGTCACCATAGAGGGTTAGGATTTCTTCTTCAGCGAGCGTAAAATCACCAGACTTAGCAAAGCCGCGTGGAAACTTAGTGTTGTCGTAAAAACGTTTTTTGCCGTGACGAAATTCAGTGTCAGACATTGTGGTAGCCTCTGTAACCTACAATTGATAAATGACCTAAGCGGTACAGATCGAAAATTAGGCGCAAAGTTAGCAAAAAGAAAACAAAACTTTTTTATTGTCACTATTAAACATTTTTGTGGTTTTAAGGTAACATTTTGCCCATTCAATGGTTTGCTTAATGGCAAGATTTGGTAGGCTTGAACGCTTGCACTTTGAGGAATATTAATGGACGTTAAAGTCTTCAGAACCTTTTTAGAATTGGCCAATGTACGCCACTTTGGTCGTGCGGCGGAAAACCTGTACATCACTCAAGCTGCGGTTAGCGCACGTATTAAGCAATTGGAAAGCTATTTTGATACGCAACTCTTCATCCGTGATCGCAACAACATCAAACTGACTTCCGCCGGTGAGCGCTTGATTGGC